>JADLCG010000022.1 GCA_020847355.1 Anaerolineales bacterium
CAATATTTTGAACGCGCGCGCTTCGAGTGGCTACCCAACAAACCCGAATCGCAACGCGTAGAACTCAGCCCCCTCGGCAGAATTTATTTCGATAAACTAAAAGAAGATCGTTCGCTCTTAGCGTTCGTCAAACCAATGGACAATTCACAAAGCGCGATCTTACAAATCAAAGCGCGCGCCTTTGTCAAAAAAGCCGTCGCATTCACCGACGATACGCAAACCATCTTCATCATTTTGCAAGATCAAAATTTGCGCTTTGTCTCGAACGCGGCTTGCAACGCCAGCATCCTCTGGCCCGATCAACGCACCGAAACGATTGCGATCAACACCAATTCAAGCGGCGTCGGCATCATTCCATTTAGTTTCTCCAGCCAGCCGCACGGTAGCGTGATTTACATCAACGTCGCCTGTAATTACAAAAACCTAAACGCCAACACCGTCACGTCATTTAGAATTTGGTATTAGCTTTTTATTTCAGCAAATCTCGCCAAATAAATACCGGTCCGTCTTTACAAGCCATCTGCCATTTGGATTGAACTTGAAGCGCGCAAACTCCGCACTCGGCGACTCCCCCGCAAGGCATGGGCGCGCGAATCAAAACCTGCGCTTCTTGCGCCGCTGAAAGCTGATTCAGATTCTCAAATTTTTCTTTCAGCCGATTCAGATTCTCGCGGGCGATATCTATGGCGATAAAATCCGCCCATTGCGCCGCATCTTTCAGCGCCTTAAGCGGCTGAATTTCCACCGCTTCCGGCAAGCCTTTTGAATCCGCCTCCCCCACCAAGACAACTTCCGCCGCTTGTTTAAACGCCAAGTCAATCAGCCCGTGCAATCGCATGGGCGTATCGTCAAACGCGATGAGCGCCGCTTTACGCGCAGAGGCAGGGATCGAAAAGCCGCGCCCCAGCGGACCGCGCAAGGCTAATTGCGTAGCGATTGTCCAAGTCGCAGGGAATGGCGGGGCGAAGCAAAAACCCTTCGATGCCGAAGCGTAAAAGAAAAGCGGAACCGGCAAAGGCGCGTCTGAAGCGCTTGCCTGGGCAAGCAGATACTGCCCGGGCGTTGGAATCAGATTGGGCGGGCAATCTAAACGGGCGGAGCCATCCAAATATATTTCGGTAATCGAGCCTGTGCCTAAGCGCATGAGGTGATTATAATCAAATCAGTTTTGAGAAGGAGTATATGCCGATTCCGCACAATGGGCGCGAAGTTCGCCTGACCACGCTTGCGGCGTGCGCAGGTTGAGCTTCTAAATTAAGCGCCGAAGCGCTGACGCAAGTTTTGCGTCCCGTCAAAAATATTTTTGACCCTGCCGCATATCCCGATTTGTTGGTCGGTTTAACCGAACCGGATGATGCGGCTGTTTGGCGTTTAAGCGAAGAACAAGCGCTAGTGATCACGACTGATTTCTTCACTCCGGTAGTGGATACGCCGTATGAATACGGCGCGATTGCGGCGGCAAACAGCCTTTCAGATATTTACGCCATGGGCGGAAAGCCTTTTCTGGCGTTGAACATCGCCGCCTTACCTGATAATTTGCCGCTCGAAATTTCGGCTGAAATTATGCGCGGCGCGGCTGAGAAAGCGCGCGAAGCGGGGGTGGTGATCGCCGGCGGGCATACGGTTAAAGATCAAGAGCCGAAATTCGGTTTGGTGGCGCTGGGGTTTGTCAATCCTCAAAAAATAATTAGCAAAAGCGGGCTGAAGATAAACGACGCGCTGATTTTAACCAAGCCGCTCGGCGCCGGCGTAATCACTACGGCATTGAAACAGGAAAAAGCCGAAGCGGCGCATATTCAAGAAGCGCTTGAATCTCTGTTGCGATTAAATAAATTCGCCGGTCAGTTAGCCAATGAATTCAACTTACGCGGCGGCACGGATGTTACCGGCTTTGGTTTATTAGGGCATAGTTTGGAGATGGCGCAAGCCTCGCAAGTCGCTTTGGAATTTGAGTTTGCAAAACTCCCTTTTTTGAGCGGCGCAAAAAGTTATGCTGAAAAAGGCATCTTCCCCGGCGGTGCGTTTGATAATAAAAAGCATTTCGGGGAAAAAGTTCATATTGAAAACGAACTAAGCGAAGCGCTCGAAATGTTGTTATACGATCCGCAGACCAGCGGCGGTTTACTGTTGGGCGTTCCGCAAATCAAATTAGCGGAATTTGAAACGCGCGCCGCTGAGTTAGGTCAGTCGGTTTGGGTTATCGGCAAAGTTCAAGGCGGAAGCGGCATTTATATCCGTTAGCGTTATTTTCAGGTACAATGGAGGACGTAAATCATTGTGCAACAAACCTCATGCCTGAAACTTCCCTAGAACCTGATTCTCCCCTCCCCCAAGTAACTTTTCCAAAAACATTTAGTCAACTGCGCTGAGCGCATCCGCCGACAAACAAGTTCGGCTTGTTTTTTTAATTTATTAATTTGCTCCGTCTAACCGATTGAAAAGGAAAACATGAGTATTGGTAATGAGCTCGTGGGGATCATTCTCCTGATTTTGATTAATGCCATTTTAGCGATGTCCGAGGCGGCTTTGGTCGCATCGCGTAAAGCCCGCCTGCAACAAAAAGCCAGCGAAGGCGATAAAGCCTCCGCTTTGGCGCTTGAAATGGTCGAAGATCCAAATATCTTTTTATCCACTACGCAAATTGGCATTACTTTAATTGGAGTTTTGGCTGGCGCAGTCGGCGGGGCAACCATCGCAGACGCGCTGGCAATTACGCTTCATAAAATCCCCTTTCTTGCGGAATATAGCGCTTCCTTGAGTTTGGGGATTGTAGTCTTAACCATCACTATTCTTTCTATCTGGATCGGCGAGTTGGTCCCCAAGCGTTTGGGTTTGCACAGCCCGGAACAAATTGCGCGCGCAGTAGCGCCGCCCATGTTTTTTCTTTCAAAGGCTTTTTCGCCATTGATCAAGCTAATGGGCTGGGCGACAAATTCAGTTTTGAATCTGCTGGGGATCAAGGATTCTTCCGAGCCGCCAATTACGGAAGAAGAACTTCAACTGCTGATCAATCAAGGCACTGAAGCGGGGGTGTTTGACGAAGCCGAGCAAGATATGGTGGAAGGCATTTTCAGTTTGAGCGATCAGCGCGTCTATTCCTTAATGACTCCGCGCACTGAAATTGTCTGGCTGGATATTGGCGACAGCCTCGAAGAAATTCGTCAAAAGATTATGGAAAGCGAGTATTCGCGTTTTCCGGTGCGGCAGGATTCGCTGGAGACGATTGTCGGCATTGTCAAATCGCGCGATCTATTAGTGCAGAGTCTATCCGGTCAGGAAGTTAACCTCAAAGACCAGCTCAAACCGGCGCACTTCATCCCAGAAACCATGTTCGCCTCGCGCGCGCTGGAAATCTTCAAAGAAAAGCGCACCGAATTACTTTTAGTGATTGACGAGTTCGGCGGACTGCAAGGGTTATTGACCATTAACGATATCCTCGAAGAAATTGTCGGCGAGATAGAACACGAAGAGCCGCAAGCTACGCAACGTCAGGATGGCTCGTGGCTGTTAGATGGAATGCTCCCCGTAGACGAATTCAAAGAAATCTTCAACTTGAGCGCGCTTCCGCATGAAGACGAATACGAAACCTTAAGCGGGTTTATGATGGTTTCGCTTGGGCGCGTGCCGCAAACCAGCGACCGTTTTGAATGGCACGAATTGCGCTTTGAAGTGGTGGATATGGACGGGCGGCGCGTGGATAAAGTTCTAGTAACTGCCCTGCCAAAACATAACTGAGACTTTGCCTTTCGTTTGGGTATAATTCAAGGTTGGCATTCAAGCATGTTCATTACCAGAACATTCGTGCTATAATTCAACCTCCCCAAAGGAGAACTATGTCGTCACCCAAAATTCGAGTCGTCGGCGCGCGCGTCCATAACCTCAAAAATATAACCGTTGAAATTCCCAGAGACCAATTGGTAGTGATCACCGGCTTATCCGGCTCGGGAAAATCCTCCCTTGCATTTGACACAATTTTTGCCGAAGGTCAGCGCCGCTATGTGGAATCGCTTTCCGCGTATGCGCGGCAATTCATCGGGCAGATGGATAAACCGGACGTGGATTATATTGACGGTCTCTCCCCAGCCGTTTCGATTGACCAAAAATCTACCAGTCACAACCCGCGTTCCACAGTTGGCACAGTCACTGAAATTTATGACTACATGCGTTTATTATTTGCGCGCGCAGGCATTCCGCATTGCCCCGAATGCGGGCGAATAGTCGCTAAGCAATCCGCGCAAGAAATTGTAGATAAGATTCAGAGTCTGCCAAACGGCACGCGCATTTTGATTCTTGCGCCGCTGGTGCGCGGACGCAAAGGCACGTATCAGGCGGTGTTTGAAGAGATTCGCAAAGCGGGCTTCACCCGCGCCCGCGTGGACGGCAACGTACACGCTTTAGAAGATGAGATTGAATTAGATCGTTACAAACAACACACCATCGAAGCCGTCGTGGATCGTCTCGTCATTTCCAATGAAGGAAGCAAGGAAGATCAACGCGCGGCGCTCACCCGCTTGACTGATTCAGTTGAAACCGCGCTGAAATTTGGCGAAGGCTATCTCACGATCAATCTCGTGGATAAAAAAGAGGATGTTGTTTTTTCGGAGCATCTCGCCTGTCCGGAGCATGGATCAACCGTCCCGGAGATTGAGCCGCGAACTTTTTCATTCAACACGCCGCAGGGCGCTTGTCCAGATTGTCAGGGGCTGGGATCAAAATTAGAAATTGATCCGGCGCGCATCATCCCGGACCGCGAGCTATCCATCAACGAAGGCGCGATCCTCGCCTCTGAATGGGGACCGCGCGAAGAAGGCGGCTATTACTGGCAATCTTTACAAGGCGCGGCGCGCGCTTTCAAGATAGATTTGGATACGCCGGTTAAAGATTTGACCAAAGAACAACTCAAACTGCTTTTATACGGCACGGGCGAAAAACAAATTCAGATGGTTTATAAAAATACCAACGGTAGCGAATTCAAATTCACCCGCGCATTTGAAGGCGTGATCACAAACTTAGAAAGAAGATATAAAGAGACAAACTCCGAATGGATGCGCGAAAAAATCGCGGACTTTATGTCGGACCGGCCATGCCCAAGTTGCGGCGGCAAACGCCTCAACCCCGCCGCCTTAGCCGTGACTGTGGACGATGTGAATA
>JADLCG010000023.1 GCA_020847355.1 Anaerolineales bacterium
AGAGCCTGCATTCCGATCAAAGAGGTGCCGCGCTCGTTCAACTCCGGCGACCAGACGCAGATTGCCAGCAAATTTGGGATGACTGCTACAATCCCGCCCCCGACTCCGCTTTTGCCGGGTAGCCCAACTGTAAAAGCAAACTCGCCTGAATCATCGTACAGCCCGCAGACTTGCATGAGCGCGTTTACGCGCTTTGCCTGACTGCTCGTCAGAATCTTGCGTCCATTCCACGGGTTAACTCCGCCGTTGGCTAAAAAGAGAAACGCTTTCGCCAAGTCTAAGCAATTCATCATCAGAGAGCATTGGTGAAAATATACGTCTAAAATGGCGTTGACCTCATTTTCAACCGAACCGAAGCTTTTCATCAAATTGACCATTGCCGCATTACGGAAGCCGGTTCCACGCTCCGATTCGGCGATGGCTTCGTTGAAGTTGATTTCAGGATTATCTGAAAGCTCGCGCATGAAATTAACGATCTCTGCCAGCGGATTTGGCGAATGCGAAACCAGGCAATCGGCGATTACCAAAGCGCCAGCGTTGATAAAAGGATTGCGCGGAATACCATTTTCAGTTTCAAGCTGAATCAGCGAATTGAAAGCGTTGCCCGAAGGTTCGCGCCCCACCCGCGACCAAAGCGCTTCTCCTAATTCTCGAAAAACCAGCGTCAATGTAAATACTTTTGATATGCTTTGAATTGAAAAAGGGATGTTAGCGTCGCCGATTTGAAATGTTTCGCCTTGTAAAGTTTGGATGGCAATCCCGTAGCGCTTCGGGTTTACGTTGGCGAGCGCGGGAATATAAGCGGCGACTTTGCCTTTCCCGCTCAAGCCTAAGGTTTCTGAATAGATTTCTTCCAAAATCTGCGGATAATTTTCATTCATTAATAGAGCGCCTAAAAATTACGCTTCATCTTCTTCTTGTTGAAAAATTTCTTTTATTTTCGCAATGAGATCGCGCGCATGATATGGCTTGGTGATGTAGTCGTTGGCTCCGGCGCCAAACGCCACTGCGCGGCTATCGTTATCGTTTAAGGCGGTCACGATGATGATTGGCGTAAAGAAAAAATCTCGGTGCCCGCGCAGCGCTCTACAGAGTTTGAAGCCGTCAACTTCCGGCATCATTAAATCGAGCAAGAACATATTTGGGCGTTCATGTTCCGCGAGGCTGACGGCGCTTTTGCTTTCGTTAATGGCAACCGTCTGATAGCCCTGCTGTTGAAGGATACTTTCCAACAAGTCGGTGGCTTCGGGGTCGTCGTCTACAACCATGATTTTTGTCATAATCTTTTTCTCGGCGTTTTAACGATAAATTATACCGCCATGAGATTTGAAAAAGGCGGTTGGATAGGGCGGGGCGGTTACTTAAAAGTAACCGGCGATACCTTACTTTGTCATCAACTCGTCCACGGCATTGACCAGTTCTCTCAAATTCCCAACCTTCAAGACATTATTACAAAGCGGAGCGTATTTAGGCATGTCGCTGTCGCCGTGCCATAAATGTTCAGGTTCAGGATTCAGCCAGATGGTGCGTGAGGCGCGGCGCGTCATCAAAGAAAAAATGTCAAGGCGTGGATCGTAATAATTGTTGCGTCCATCGCCAACGATGATGAGCGTCGTGCCGCTGTTCAATGTATCCATGTAACTATCGTTGAAATTTTGCAAAGACCAACCGAGGTCGGTGTTGTAATGTCCGCTGGGCATACGAACCAAAACGGATGTAATAGCTTCATCGGCATTGGAGCTGTTGAAATCTTCGCTGATAGATTCAAGATGATCAATGAACGCGAAGGCATGAGTTTTACGAACCTGCCCTTGTAGCGCAAACAGAAAACTTAACATCAACTCCGAACAAAAACGCATGGATGTACTGATGTCGCAAATCACGACAATTTTTGGTTTCTTGATGCGGTCTTTGTGATGAATCTCCATCGGCACGCCCTGATACTTTAAGTTTGCGCGAATAGTTGTCTTCGGATCAAGTTGCCCGCTCTTCATTCTTTTTTGGCGCAAGGCAATGCGCGTGCGTAATGCGGCGGCGAGTTTCTTCACTTCACGTTGCAATATTTTTTTATCTGCATCGGATAGCGCTTGAAACGGACGATTCATCAAGCTGTCAATATTTTCGTTGCGCGGACGTTCGCTTAAATTTTCAGCGAGTCTCTGCCCGGCAAATTGATTGATTTGTTCTTGCATACCTTGCAGGTTTTGCTGGATCGTTTGGCGAATTTGCTCAATGCGTTCGCGGCTCATGCCCATTTGCGCGAGTTGCTCCATTAATGCTTTCAGCGCTTCGCGCACTTCAGGAAATGCCAATGCGCGCATCATGCGTTGCGCCATCCAATTTTGATAATTGAGATTGTCTGCCTGATTCAATCCAACCATTTGACCCAACGCCTCAAGTTCGGACTTTGTTAATGGCTCGCCATTCATCAGCCTTTCCATACGCTGACGCAGATTCTCTGCGAACTGGCGCATTGCTTCAGCCCACATCTGCGCTTCTTCGGGAGTCATATCATCAGATGGATTTCCGCCCATCATCGGCGGCGTGCCTGTGCCAAAGAATAATGGAAATAATTTTTCAAATGTAGGAATATCTTTTACGTCTTTGATTAACGTTGCCCGCAAAGATAATTTGAATTGCTCTCGATCTTGAATCCCCATAATATCCACAGCCGAAAATGATTCGGCTGATTCAGCCAACGAAACCCGAACCCCGCTTGCTCTCAATGCGGCAATTAATTGTAAGATACGAGATTCCATTTTTTACTCAATCCCGTCATTGCGAGCGACTGAAAGGAGCGAAGCAATCTCCAACACCATTACGAGATTGCTTCGGGTGAAAATGCATCACCCTCGCAATGACATGTTAATTCCCGGAAAACCGTCCAAGCTCATCATAGTTATTTTTTGACTTTGGCTGTGGCGGGGCAGGCGGGTTGATATATTGGCGTTTCGCTTTTTGCAAATCGGCTTCATGTTTCAATAAAACAGAAATCGTATCTTCCAAAGTGGTTTTATCCAAATTGCTGGCGTTCAATGCCACCAAAGCGTTTGCCCAATCCAATGTTTCGCTGATAGACGGAGATTTTCGCATATCGGCTTTTCGTAAGCGTTGAACAAACTCCACCGCTTGCTGTGCTAATTTTGGATTCAAATCTGGCACTTTCAACCTCACCACTGCCAATTCTTCTTGCAAGGTTGGATAATCAATAAAGAGATACAAACATCTACGTTTCAACGCTTCGGATAGCTCACGTGTGTTATTGGATGTCAGAATCACAAATGGTTTATGTTTTGCCGTGAGAGTTCCCAACTCTGGCACGGAGATTTGAAAGTCACTCAATACTTCCAAAAGAAAGGCTTCAAATTCGGCATCGGCTCGGTCAATTTCATCAATTAATAAAACTGTAGGTTGGTCGCTCAATATGGCTTTCAATAATGGACGTTTAAGTAGAAATCTTTCAGAGAAGAAAACATCTTCTTCTTTGGCAAGTTGATCCGCCGCGCCTGCCAGCGAATCCGCTTTGCCTAAGGTGTCATTCAATTTATCGCGTAACAATTGGGTGTAAAGTAGTTGCTTGGAATACTCCCACTCATACAAGGCTTTGGATTCATCTAAACCTTCATAACATTGCAAACGAATCAACTCGCGCCCGGTTGCTTTTGCAATTGCCTTGGCTAATTCCGTTTTGCCCACGCCTGCCGGACCTTCTGTCAGAAGCGGTTTGCCTAACTTTTCAGAAAGATAAACAATGGTTGCAATTTCATCCGAGGCGATATATTTTTGCCTATTCAATTCAGACTTTACGCTTGCAGTTGATTCAAAAAGATTTGTCATGATTTGCCTTTATGAACTTACATAAAACGCTGAGTGAAATTCAACTTTTCCCTTTGGAATATCTTCGTAAAACGGTAACGCCATAAAATATTCTGGCGCAGGCGAGCCTTCGTAAAATAACTCTGGATATGTTTTGAATCCGAATCTTTGATAATAATTTGGACTGCCTTCTAGTACGCAACCTTTCGCGCCTGTTTCGCGAATTTGTTTTAGACCTTCAGCGATTAACTTTGAGCCGACACCTTGGTTTTGAAATTCAGGTGAGACCGAAACGGGTCCGAGACCATACCAGTGTAAATCTTCTTTATTGATCCTAATTGATGAAAAACCGACATGTCCTATAACTTTTCGATCTATTTCTGCAACCAACGAAAGAAGTAACGCTCCTGCTTCTCTTAACGCATTCACGACCAAATGCTCAGTTTGATTACTGTATGATTTTCCTGCAAATGCGGCAATTGTGATTTGTTCAATCGCTTCTATATCTGTTTCTTTTTCAGATCGAATGCGAAAGTTCATGATTACTTTTCAAACCATCTCGGTTGAGTCAAAACTTCAGGTCTAAGAATATCATCCAATTGTTCTTTCGATAACAAGCCTTTTTCCAAAACAACTTCTGCCACGCCTTTGCCAGTCTCGTATGCTTCTTTCGCCACTGCGCTCGCATTTTCATATCCAATAATTGGATTTAACGCCGTTACGATGCCAATAGATTTATTTAACATCTCCGCCAGATGTTCTTTATTGGCAGTAATTCCGCGCACGCATTTTTCTGTCAGCGTCAAACAGCCATTTTTCAAGTAAATCAAGCTATCAAACAAACTGTGCGCGATGATTGGCTCGAAGGCATTCAGTTGTAATTGCCCGCTTTCTGCCGCAAATGAAACCGTCACATCATTGCCAATCACCAAAAACGCAATTTGATTGACCACCTCAGGAATGACGGGATTCACTTTGCCGGGCATGATGCTCGACCCCGCTTGCACGGCGGGTAAATTAATTTCGTTGAGTCCAGTTCGCGGGCCTGATGATAAGAGGCGCAGGTCATTGCATATTTTTGATAATTTGACAGCCACGCGCTTCAACACGCCCGAGAGTTGCACAAATGCCCCAACATCTTGCGTGGCTTCGACCAGGTTGCCAGCCGTGATGTATTCAATCCCCGTTACTTGACTTAAATATTTTCGCGCTAGGTTTGCGTAATCAGGGTGCGCGTTGATGCCGGTGCCAATTGCAGTTGCGCCAAGATTCATTTCTTGGATCAATAATGCGCCTTCGCGCAAGCGCTGTTGATCCTCTTCCAGCATGACCGCGTATGCGCTAAATTCCTGACCGAGCGTCATCGGCACAGCGTCTTGTAACTGTGTGCGTCCCATTTTCAAAATATCTTTGAATTCGAGCGCTTTTTCTGCAAATGCCAAACGTAAAACTTCCATCGCTTGAATGAGTTCGTCAATATAGAAATGTAACGCCGTTTTGACCGCCGTAGGATAAACGTCATTGGTGCTTTGACTCATATTCACGTCTTCCAGCGGATGTAGTTTTTTATATGCCCCGCGTTCAAAGCCGAGCAATTCAAGACCGCGATTGGCGATCACTTCGTTGGCGTTCATGTTAGTAGAAGTTCCGGCGCCGCCCTGTATCACGTCCACCACAAATTGCTCGTGCAAATTCCCCATGCTGATTTCTTTGCAAGCCGTAACAATCGCGCCTGACTTTGCGTCTTCCAGCAAACCTAATTCGTGATTCGCCAAGGCACAGGCTTGCTTAACGCACGCCAAAGCCTTAATTAAATTTGGATAGGTATGGATCGGAATTTTGCTGATCGGAAAATTTTCCAAGGCGCGCAAGGTGTGAACGCCGTAATAAACATCCGCAGGCACTTCGCGTTCGCCGAGCAGATCGTGTTCGAGTCTGATTTTCACTGGGCAACTCCTAATCTTTTATACAACTCTAAGTTAGCGTGTAATTCTTTTTGCGGCGTAAATTGATTTATTATAGTTTCTCTGGCAAAGGCTTGAAGCGTTGCTTGGTTATGATTTAGCGCTTCAATTATTTTTTGCGATAAAGCGTTTGTATCATTGACGTTGATTAGATGACCATTCTTTCCATCTTCGATTACGTCCGTTACCCCGCCAACCGGCGTGGCGATGACTGTTTTGCCGCAGGCTAGCGCCTCTAACACTGCGTTCGGCATTCCATCGCGCAAAGAGGGGTGAACGAAGACATCCATCAATGAGTAATAGGCAGGTAAGTCGTTATGCGGAATTTGTCCGGTGACGAGTATGGCTAAGTGGGGATTGGCGCTTTTGAATTCATCGAAGTAGTTCTGATCGTCGCCTCTTCTAATTTCGCCAACGATGAGCAGGGAAGCAGGTTGCTGTTTATTTACTTGCGCGTAGGCA
>JADLCG010000024.1 GCA_020847355.1 Anaerolineales bacterium
GTTTGCCGCTACGGCGGCGAAGAATTTGCAATCCTCATGCCGCAGGCTTCAGCGCAGGGCGCTTACGAAAGAGCCGAAACTTGGCGGCGCGAATTTGGCGCAAAACGCCTATGTGTTAAAAATCAAGAACTGCGCGTTACTTTCTCCGCTGGCGTGGCAAACTTCCCGAAGCATGGCGCGGACAGCGAAACCCTCTTACAAGCGGCTGATTCGGCTTTATATCAATCTAAAAACAACGGCAGAAATCAAGTTACCTTATACACATCTGGAGAATAAAAATGCAAATTGACCTGATCGGAGTACCAATTGATCTCGGCGCAGACCGCCGCGGCGTGGACATGGGACCTAGCGCCATCCGTTATTCACAACTTCAGCCAAAGTTAGAAGAACTTGGCTACACAGTGCATGATAGCGGAAATATTGAAGTTGCCATTGCTGAGACTTGTCAAATCACCAACCCCAAGCTCAAATATATTGATTGCATTTTGCCGATGTCGCGCCGCGTGGCTGGCGCGGTCGCCACTTCCATGCAGGCTGGAAATTTCCCGCTCGTGCTGGGCGGAGATCACAGCCTTTCCATTGGTTCGATTCATGGCGCGGCGAAAAACCGCAAGATTGGCGTGATCTGGATTGACGCACACGCCGATTTCAACACCGATAAAACTACGCCCTCCGGCAATATTCACGGGATGCCATTGGCGGCGCTCGCCGGTTTGGGCGATTCACGCCTCACGCAACTTTGGGATGAAAATATTCCCGTTGTTGACCCCAGCAAAATCGCGATCATCGGCGCGCGCGATCTCGACTTGGGCGAAAAAGCGAATCTCAAAGAAGCCGGAGTCATGGTTATGGGCATGGAACAAATTGACCGTTACGGCATGGTGCATGTCGTTGAAAAAGCGCTCGAACACATCAGCCGCGATGTGGACGGCATTTATCTTTCGCTTGATCTAGACGCGCTTGACCCCAAGCACGCGCCCGGCGTCGGCACGCCTGTGCCAGCCGGGTTGACCGAACGCGAAGCCCATTTAGCCTGCGAAATGATCGCCGAAACGAACAAACTAATCGGGATGGATGTCGTGGAAGTGAACCCCATTCTCGATACGCAAAATCAAACCGCCAAACTCGCCGTCGCCTTCACGCTTTCCGCACTGGGGCGCAGAATTTGGAGCGGACAATAAATGCAACCGACGCTTGCAGAAATCGAGTCGTTGGCGCGCAACGCCGGCGCCATTTTACGCGAACGCTATAATCAGGAACACGATATTCAATATAAAGGCGAAATTGATCTGGTGACTGAAGCCGATCACGCTTCTGAAAAATATTTATTGGGCGAAATCAATACGCGCTTCCCCGGCGGGCATATTTTCACCGAAGAAAGCGGCGAATTTCAAGGCGCAGACGAAGCGACTTGGTATATAGACCCGCTGGATGGGACGGTCAATTACGCGCATCACATCCCCATCTTTTGCGTTTCCATCGCTTTCGCTTCACGCGGGACCCTTGAACTGGGCGCGGTTTACGATCCACTCCTCAACGAGATGTTTTCCGCCGAACGCGGCAAAGGAGCGTTTCTGAACGGCAAGCCAATTCACGTTTCAAAAACAGTGGAATTGAAAAAGAGTCTCTTGGTGACCGGCTTTCCTTACGATACATGGAACACGCCGCGCAATAATTTCGATTATTTCATTAAACTTTGCAAGCTGACGCAGGGCGTGCGCCGCCTCGGCTCTGCGGCTTTAGACGGATGTTATGTTGCGGCAGGTCGCTTTGACGGTTATTGGGAATTATCGCTCAAGCCTTGGGATATCGCCGCCGCCGCGTTAATTGCGCAAGAAGCTGGAGCAAAAGTCTCCAGAGTGGATGGAAGCCCTGATTGCTTATCCTTGCCAATTTCTTTTTTGGCTTCCACGCCTCAAATTTACCAACCGCTCTTGGAAGCGCTGAAATAAAAATTAAGGCGTAACGCCCGGCTGGACTTCCCCGCCAATAACTTCGTTCACTGTTTTAACCGTCAAACCGTTATTGATTTGTTGTTGATTCAGCCATTCGGCAAATTTGACAAACGTATCATAATCCACCGCGAATTGATCGCAATCATCGCAAACATGATGGAAAATGAAGATCGCCCAGCCGCCGCCGTCCGCTTCCACATCTTGCACATAGCGGAACATTTTCGCAAAGGTCGTATCTTGCACGATAAAAGGCATCGCCTTTAACGCAAACGGATTGAGCGGCGCAAGACTTTCCGGTCCATCCGCCACGGTGCGCGCGCTGTTATAGCCGCAATCCTGAACGGCTTGCCGCGCCGCCGCATCGTGATAACCATACGGGTAAGCGAATGAAACCGCCTCAAACCCATAACTTAATAAATTCAAACGATCCTGACAAATTTCTTGGCGTAGTTCCGCTTCTGAAAGATTCTGAAGTTTGGTATGGTTCAGGGTATGTCCGCCAATCTCATTTCCGTCTGCCGCTAAATCCTTGACTTGCTCTTCGGTCAAAAAGCCGTCCTCGCCGAGTTTTCCGCTAATTACATAAAAAGTGGCGCGCAAATTATTCGCTTTTAGCGCATCGCGGATTAAGTATGTATCCGCATCGCCATCGTCAAAGGTCAGCGAGACGGTCGTGTTGAAGTAAGAAACGCTGGGCTTGGTTGGCTTCGTAGGCGCTGGCGTAGAAGCCTCGGCGCTACAACCGATCAAGTAAAAAGCTATAAAAATAAAAATGAATGTTTTTTGGGGGAAATAAATTTTCATAAAAAGTGGGCCCGGCTGGATTCGAACCAGCGACCAAGGAATTATGAGTTCCCTGCGCTAACCACTGCGCCACGGGCCCCTTGCTCTTGAATGAAAAAAGTTGCAGGTTGAAAGTTTCAAACCAACCGTTGAACCTTTGACCTGCAACTTTCAACAAACATAGAGCGGGAGATGGGATTCGAACCCACGAATATCAGCTTGGAAGGCTGACGCCTTACCACTTGGCGACTCCCGCAATCCGAACGGGCTAGATTTTACTTGCAGGTTCATTCAGCGTCAAGCGCCTTGACCACGCTTCGAGATTACAGTAAAATACCAGCCGCTCAAGTAACGCCCTCGTAGCTCAGTGGATTAGAGCGCTTGCTTGCGGAGCAATAGGTCGCAGGTTCGAGTCCTGCCGAGGGCACAAAACAGGAATGATTTTCATTCCTGTTTTTTTATTCCAGAGAAAGCCGTTCATAATTTATAATTCAACCTATGAAAAAAAATATCCTTTTAACCAACGATGATGGCATCCGTTCGCCGGGGATTTGGGCGGCGGCAAAAGAGCTTTCCAAATTGGGCTATGTCACGGTCGCCGCGCCGCGCGAACAATCTTCGGGCATGGGGCGCAGTCTGCCCAGCGTTTCAGACGGAATCATTCGTCAGGAACAGGTACAGGTCAACGGTCAGGAATGGGGCGTTTATTCAATTGGCGGCTCCCCGGCCCAATCCGTCTTGCATAGCGTCTTCGAGATCATGCCGCAAAAGCCGGACCTCGTCGTTTCGGGAATCAATTATGGGGAAAATGTTGGGTATGGGATCACTATTTCCGGCACGGTTGGCGCGGCGATGGAAGCCGCCTCGCTGGGTATTCCGGCTTTGGCGGTTTCGCTTCAGGTGGATCAACAATATCATTTGAGCCATTCGGATGATGTGGATTTTTCAGCCGCCGGATATTTTACGGGTTATTTTGCCAAGACTTTGCTTGAAAAGAAGTTTGCCAAAGAAGTTAATTTGATGAAAGTAGAAGTGCCAGCCCACGCCACGCCGGCGACCGAATGGCGCGTCACTCGGCTTTCGCCGCAACGCTATTATGAGCCTACGCCTGTAAAAAGAGATTCGTGGGAAGAGCGCGGCACGATTGGTTATAAAGAAGCCGCCGTTTTAGACGCTGAGCCGGAAGACACTGATGTTTTCGCTTTGAAAAAACAAAAAATTGTTTCAGTCACGCCGATTCACTTGGATATGACCGCGAGAGTCAACTTTGGCGAGTTTGATCAATTTTTGAGAAAATAACCAACTGACTTTGAGACCGTAGATGAATATCTACGGTCTTTATTTATTTGATCTCTTGCATAAGTATTTGTAGAAGAACGTCAGGCTACAATGGATTTTTGTAAGAGGTCTATTTACGGCTTTTCCAAGCCATGCGCAAGCAATAATTTTTCATCATTCAAAATCTTCAAGGTTTGATCGTCCGCCACGATTTTTCCCTCGTCCATCACCAGCGTGCGCGGAAATAATTCCTGTACCAAAGCCATATCGTGCGTTGAAACTAACATGGTGATCGGCAGTTCGCGCAGTAAATTGATCAGCGTTCTGCGGGCGCGCGGATCCAACCCAGCGGAAGGTTCATCCAACACCAATAAACTGGGGCGCATGGAGAGCGTTGTGGCGATGGCGA
>JADLCG010000025.1 GCA_020847355.1 Anaerolineales bacterium
CCGCGCAATTGACCGACGTGGATAACAATGCCGTACAAATCGGCATGCCTGTGGAGATGGTCACCCGCAAGATGCGCAACGACGGCGACGAGCGCGGGCTGATCGTGTATGGGTA
This sequence comes from Anaerolineales bacterium, assembly GCA_020847355.1. GTDB lineage: Bacteria > Chloroflexota > Anaerolineae > Anaerolineales > Villigracilaceae > Villigracilis. Next base: position 116 of record JADLCG010000025.1, read on the forward strand.
TAAGTTCCGACCCGCGGTTGTAGCTTAGTCTTTTCTTTAGTTTATTTTTTATATGCCCCGTCTGGTATGTACAGGCGGGGCATATAACTTTTGTGTTAAGATTTCTCACACGCATGGGAATCAACCGCTCTGGAGGGCTTATTCTCGGCGAGGCTTTCGGCGGCGTGGAGTTGGGCAACCAATTTCCAGCGTGAGCGGCGAAGCGCTTAATCGTCCATGTCGTTTGTTTTGCAATTACTGCACGGGCCTATCCTCTAGATTTTGTTCAAGGACGGCAGAAAAATGAAATGCCAGACGTATCAACCGCAATAACCGCGCCCCATCCGCGTAGTTGCCGCGCACGCATACAGAAACGACATCATCTTTTACCAAAAGTTCCAACGGGATTAATGCTTTTATTTCAACAAGCAGGCCTTTGTCTGTAAAAAGGATTTTTTTAGCAAGTTCAGGAGCGCTGGAGTTGGTGGACAGCCTTTCGTCGAAACTCGTTTCAACGGTCATGTTGGAGCCGCCAGTGGTTCGATAAATGTTTCCCAAAATCCCTTTTTCGCCTGTGGAAAGAAAAAAACTTCCTATATCTTTCACCTTTACTTTAACGATAGTCGTTGTAAGCGTACGGCTTCTAGCTTTACTGGAAATGCTTATTGCACGTCCCTCGAATTGACCGGTCATGGAACCATACTCTCCCAACAATGGGTTAGGAGAAGCGTAACGAAATCCATGCTGATGCGCGAATTCCTTCCAAGCGTTCGCCTTTTTGAAGTTTGCAGAATACCAGAAATAAAAAAGCAATGCAGTCAACATCGGACCTACGCACATGGCCAAAAAGCCTCCGCACAGTCCGATTCTAAATAAAGGGTTGTTGAATAAATCGCTCATATTAAATTCCTTGATCTGTTATGACACTTGCGTTAATCCCCATAGGACTACAATCAGCACGCATGTTAGCAGAGCGCCCCCGCCGACACAGCCAATACCGCCGCCGATGAAATCGGCATGTTTCACGCCCCTGCGCTTGATGAAGTAACCGACCAGCCCGCCAATGAATGTGAATATCGTGAGCGCAAAGCCGGGGTTGATATAGCCAAGCGGGACGCCATTAATATCAAACAGCAAAAAAAGTTCGATGCCCCAGAATACAAGCCCTGCGACTGCCGAGCTTGCCCCGATGCCCCAGGAATTCAGGGCGAATGCGAGCCAGACAATTGCCAGAAATATACTGAGATAGACAAAAATGCCATTGTTCAAAAGCCATAAGAATTTCAGCGTGACAAGGTTCACCAGCGGCACATCCGCCTTTAATATGCCAACATCTTCTAAACGCATCATGTACAGAGCGTTGTCGGATCCTATCTCGATATTCTCAATTGCGTTGCCGGGTTTGCCAAACAGGTATTTTGTTGTTGCGCCATCCAAAATAGACAAAGCTCCCCCGGAGGAGAGCGCCCAAACGCGGTTCATTGAATCCACTTCGATATCGCTAATGCGCGAGCCTTGCAGTTTTGAATTCTTGCTGTTGTAAACAGTCCATTGCGCGCCATCGAAGGAATACAAGTTTCCGTTGCCTCCCGCCCAAATGGTTCCATCCCTGCCCTCGGACAATGAATATATGTAAACTCCAGACGGCGCAGAATCCGTCAGCGTTTGAAATTCTCTATTTTCAAACATGGCAATGCCGTAGCTCGAACCAATCCATAGACGGTTACGGCTGTCAAGAAAAATCGTGTTGATATAGTAGTCATCTGGCAAGGCAGAGTTGTCTAATGCGAAGGTTTGCCATTCGTCGCCATTGTAGTGAAACAGCTCGCTGGCTCCCGCAATCCAGAGATCATCCTGAGCGCCTGCGGTAAAGTCGCGAAGAAATAGCGCATACCCTGGGGTAAATTCCGTCAGTTCATTCCAGGCTGACCCATCAAATGTCACGATGCGAATTCCTGAATCTTCGGTTGCTATTATGCCATATAAATTTCCTTGATAGTCCATTACAATTTGTAATGGAAAATTCGGGTCGCTTTTCATATCGAAGGTTTGTATTAATTGCCCGTTTTTATATACTTCCCACTTAAAATCTTCGGAATATATAGCCGCCATGGGTTGCACCCAAAGTTGTCCCTTGGAGTCCAACAAAATCTTGGACGGTGGGGTTCCAAAAACAATTTCCGCCTTTGCCTGCGAGTGGAGATAGTTTCCCCAGGCAAACACTCCAACAGCCTGAATTACGATGAACAAACCGAAAAGAGCCAGAAAAACCTTTTTCAACATCACAACTCCGCTCAATAAATTTTGTCTGATTTGCGAATTTTTCCATTCTGTTTACAGCAAAGCGGCAACGAAATAGCATAGCGTCGCCGCCTGAGAATCTATCATGGACATCACAACCGCAAAGATTCTGCGGCGCGGCATTCCTATCGCCGTTTGAACCGCAACTTGAAAGTTGCGCTAAGGAATTTGGAATTCAACCACAACTGGAAGGTGATCTGAAATGTAAAGGGTGTCTTCAGACCGCACATAATATTCGCCAATGCCCAGCATGTCTGAAAGGAAGTAATAATCGAGCGCGCGGTCGGGACCTGATATTGAAGGATCGTTAGGCCAGCGCGTAAACCACTTGGCGAAATCCGCTCCAGTCATTTCTTCTACGGTCGGGGCAACCTGATATGTATCCGTCAGAATTTTGAGCTCGCTCTTGGGGTTGTAATATTTTTGCTGTTCTGGCGCGAGGCGCGCGTAGGCGGCATCATCAAAGGGCAACAGGTTGAAATCTCCGCCAAGCAACCAGGGGATTCCCGCCGCGTCGAGTTCGCTTAAGACCTTGTCAATTTCCGCCAGTTGAATCTCTTTCGCGTCTGTGCCTGGCACGTATAGGTCAAGGTGCAAGGTCAGCGCGGCAAATTGCCCTCCGTCCGAAGTGGGCATCATCGCTTTTAATATCGCCGGCTTAATTTTGAACTGATTTTCGAGAAAACTCTTATTGGCGGTGGAAAGTTGAATGCGCTCTGCTTCGCTGATTTTATATTTCGACAGGATAGCCACCTTCCAGCCGACGCTACCGTGAATGCGCGGATGCGGCACATAGGCGGACTTCCAATCGAAGACGGAGGAGTAACAAGGATATTCCGGAAGCATTTCTGTCAGGCGCGCCATTTGGTCTTCATAATAGGTGCGCTCGGCGCCGGAATCGATTTCCTGAATGAAGATGATATCCGGGTTTTCGTCACGAATGACGCGGACGGTTTCTTCAAACGTCGCGGTAATATCTTCTTTTGAAGGCTTCTCGTCGGGACCGTCGTTGTTGGGCAGGTCGCTCCAGAAGACGTAGTTCTTCGAAGACAAGGTTTGAACGTTCCATGTAAGAGCCTTTACATCCTGACCCGCTTCAAGCAACGGCGCGCTTTCAGGGCAACTCACAGCCGCAGACTCCACAGGCTTGGGGTGGTAATTGCCCAACCAAAGGAAGCCGCCCAGGGCAACCACAAGAATCAACAGCAGGATTCCGACCGCCTTCAATAAACCTATAAAAAACTTTTTCATGACATCCTCTCCTATTTTGACCTATCGAGATTGACGGTAACTATCTTTACAAGGAACGCATCAATTACCTGACTTGCGCTTTGATACGTAGCCTGCGGAGTCGCTCCAACGCGCGTTCCAAGAGTGACGCTTGACCAATACATTAGATTGCCATGCACAAAAATCAGGTCGAAGACCGCATGTCCGTTTGGATACTGCCCGGCGTACAACACAGATTCCCCTTCCAAATTCAAGCTGGAGTTGACAGCTTCGGCTCCGGCAAACAACTGTCCGTCATTAAACATCGAATCGACCACGGATTGTAGAGAGGCGCCCTCGGCAACTTTGAAGATGCAGTTCAACCCCTCATTTGGTACGGCGCTCCAACTCGCGCCTTGAAAAGTGCGGCAAATTCGATTCTCGCCCGGGGTATCCTTTATGACGGACCAGCCCACGATTCCAATATCAGTTGAAAATGAATTGAGTTCATCGGCTGTAACAAGCCATTCCATTGCAAGCGGCGCATCAATGTTTTGAGCGGGAACCGACGGAGCATTCCCTGAATTTGGCGAAAAGGCTTTCGTCACTGTTTGACATGCCAGAGAGAGCGCTGTCAATAAAAACAAAGGCAAGAAAATAAGTAATTTTGATTTCATTAGAGTTCCTTTTGAAAAATATGCGAGAAAATACAACTTACAACGCAAAATATCTTAAAAAGTATGTCAAGGAAGGGGCTTAAAAAACTGCCAAAAGACGCCAATTTTTTGTGACAGTACCAAGGTACTATTTGTTCAGGATTGTGCATTCCCCCTCCAACTACCAACATCAGGCAGTTTCTTCTCTCACACTTTCGACAACTTTCCCTCGCCCCCAAATTTTTCGATGAGCCACCGCGCCGCCCCGCGTAAAGCAAGCCGCCGCGTGCGATTAAAAGTACCTTCAGAAATATACAGCCTTGCCATCACGTCGCGATTGCGCGCTCCTTCCAAATAAGCGTCATGCAAAATAATGTAGGCGTACCATGCAGGCGGAATCACATCCACAGGCCTCACAGAAGCGGGGCGCAAGGCTTCCACCGCCTGCCGCAAAACCTCCTGCAACTGCCTGCCGCGCTCAACCAGCGTATTCGATTCAATGCCGACGATCTCAACCAGCGCAGACTGCCCCAAAACCAGAGAATCGGAAAATTTCCGCATGGCGTCTTCCACAAGCGCGATCAGTTCCGTCTCTTGCGGGCTGGATAAAGTCCGCATCATATTCTCTGCCGCCAACTCCACCTGCCCCCCGCCACCCTCTTCGGGGGCGCCCAAAACCTGATTGTCCGTCACCAAATTTGCCAACATAACAAGCATACCAACATGATTTGCAAACTCATCCAACAATTCCAGGTCGCCGCTTGAATACTCCATCTTTGCCAGTGAAGCGCCAACTCCCGCCAGGGCAATTTGCCGCCCTCCTTCAAATATGGATGAGAACCACTGAATGTTTGGAATCGTCCTCTCAGACCGATACTGCGCCTCGTCCTCTTTTGCCTCCGGGACAAATTCGCTTCCAACTTCGACCGAATTCCTGCTGGCTACTACCCGGGCTTTTCTCCCCTCCTGAATAGCTACAATTCCGCTCGAAGCGTGCAATACCTCGCAAAGCAAGTCCAGCCCATCTTGCAACATCTTTTTCAACTTATCTTCGCCAGCGCTATCTGTCACGCGCAATTTTCGCCGGAACTCTTCGCGTTCCCAGCTTCGGCGACGCTCCAACGCTTCGCGGATAAAATCATAAAGCCCAAATGAACTGACGATAACCGCAACCACATTCCCCATGACGGAAAACGGCAGTCCAGCCGCCCAGCCAATGGTTCCATAGCCTACCGAAGCGAGAAACACAAAAAGAGCGGTCGTCGGAAATTCTTGAAGGATCGTGCGGCGTTCCAACATGCTTTGATGACGCGCCACGGCAATCCCCATTGAGAAAACGCCGACAAAGAACAATCCATCTTGAATAATACGCGGCATAATCTGAGGATTGATCAGCTCGGCAATGACCTTATAAATGACGGTAAACAATGGAAACAGGGAGGTTAGGAAAACATACAAACTGTCCTTTGTAGCGTGGATGCGCTGGTTGCGCCATGCCGTAACCGCCGTGATAACGGGCGTAAAAATCAGCGTAAAACCGTAAACGTTGTAGGTCAACCCTCTCTGCAGTGGAGCAGAATAGGTTGTGGCGACGCTTGCGCCGAAAACATTAGGATTTGTTATTAGCAGGAAAATGGACGCGCCGCAAAACGCATAGACTGCATATTCCAACCAGCGAAACGCCGCCTTGTGCTTGGCGGGAAGCAGATGAAATACCACGCTGTACCAGCATCCCATACTGATGACAAGCAAGATCGCGCGCAGGAACGCCAATTCTGGAGCGGGAAAGAAATGATTATTGAAAGCCCCAAGAAAAAACGCCGAAAGCGCCACCAATGAAAGCGCGACACGCGCCGTGATGCGGTTGGGATAACCGCGATTGAAAAGGTAAAACCCCAGCCATAGGCTTGAGCCAAGTTCAATCAAGTTTGCGAAAATAGTTAATTGCAATAACATGCTTTCCAGACTCATGGATACAAAATCTGTAAGCGAAGATTTACAGCCTTCGAGAGGATTCGTTTGTATATCACGCCTGAGTGAAAATACTTCGCCAGCCATTGAATACAGGCTTCTCGATCCATGAGTTCTGTGATTGGAAAATCCATGCCATACATTTTACCCAATCAATTGTTCTGAACATGAGGCTTATTTTTTATCTGCCCCGTCTGGTATGTACAGGCGGGGCGATTGCATTTGAGAAAAATCACGCCTCGGTGCGGGCTAAAGCCCTACCTCAAGGCATGGAAGCCCTTCGGGCTTAGCCCCGCAGGGGCTTTTTTGTGCTGAGGCAGGGATTTATCCCGCCGATTTTCGCGACAAAATGTTCTAATGCGATTACCCTGTATGTACCGACGGGGCAGATAACTTTTGTGTTAAGATTTCACACCTGTATCGGAATCAACCGCTCTGGAGGGCTTATGTTGCTCAAAGATTTTCGTCCGCAATCCAAACTCGTGACCAAAACTACGCAGGTGCACAAACCCAAGTTTCCGGTGATTGACGCGCATAATCATCTGGGCGAAGTTTTCGGCGGCGGGTGGGACAAGAAGCCCTTGAGTCAATTGCTGGATTTGCTGGACGAAGCCGGCGTGACTCACTATGTTGATCTGGATGGCGGCTGGGGGGAAGATATTCTTGACGCGCATCTCAAGCATTTCAAGGCGGGCGCGCCGGAGCGCTTTCAGATCTTCGGCGGCGTGGAGTGGAGCAAATGGCCGGAGTTGGGCAACCAATTTCCAGCGTGGGCGGCGAAGCGCTTAATCGCGCAAAAAGAACGCGGCGCGCAGGGACTCAAAATCTGGAAGCCGTTTGGTTTACACGTCAAAGATCAGCATGGAAAATTGGCGGATGTGGATGACGAGCGCCTCTCCCCCATTTGGCAAACGGCGGGCGAACTGGGCCTGCCAGTTTTGATTCATGTGGCTGACCCCGTCGCTTTTTTTGATCCCATTGACGAGACCAACGAACGCTGGGAGGAAGTTGGCGCGCACCCGGATTGGGCGTTCACCAGTCCGCCGTTTCCGCCGTTCTTACACATTCTGGAAGGTTTCAAAAATCTGGTTACGCGCCACGCTTCGACGATTTTCATCGGCGCGCACATGGGTTGTTATGCGGAAAATCTCGAGTGGGTCGGGCAAATGTTAGAAGCCTGCCCGAATTATTATATTGATATCTCGGCGCGTTTCGGCGAGATTGGCCGCCAGCCGTATACTGCGCGGAATTTTTTCATCCGCTATCAGGACCGCATCCTCTACGGTTCAGACTTCAGCCCCAAACTTGAAGCCTACCGCCTCAGCTATCGTCTGCTCGAAACTGATGATGAATATTTCAACTACAGCGTCGGCGAAATCCCCCGACAGGGCCGCTTTTATGCGTATGGCTTGCGCCTGCCGGACGACGTGTTGAGAAAAATCTATCGTGAAAACGCGGCGAAGATTTTGAACATTCGCTGATTATTTTTGCGCGAGCGGCGAGCCGTGCAAAACGCCGATAAAAACCAATTCGTCAATCGCGCGGATGGCGTGATTTTCGCCTGCATCAAAAACCAACAAGGCGTTTGGCTCGCAGGTATGTTCCACGCCATCGCCGCCGGAGAAAACGCCCGCGCCTTTCAAGATGACGACAAAGAAGGGCGAACTCGGCGCGTTATGTTCACGGATGGATTGACCCGCTTTGAGCGTAAAAAGAATCGCGCGTCCTTCACGATCCGCATGAAGCGGTTCGGCACGCGGGTCTTTATCTCCAAACTTCAGGTTTTCCAACAAATTGATAATTTTCATTTTTACTCCTTTATTTTTTGAGCGTAATTATCTTTCGTTTCTTTGCAAGCCGCACGCGGTGAAGAACTCCGAGCGCAAGGTTGGGTCTTCGGCATAATGTCCGCGCCACACAGTTGTGCGCGTGATCGGCGAAATCTCGCGCACGCCGCGCATTTCCATGCAGAGATGATGCGCTTCGAGATAGACCGCTACGCCATGCGGATGGAGCATCGTCTCCAGCGTATCGGCAATTTGCTGACCGATGCGCTCTTGCACTGAAAAGCGCTTCGCAAAGAGGCGCACAAGCCGCGTCAATTTGGAGATGCCGACAATATTTTCATGGGCGATATAACCCACATACGCCATCCCATAAAATGGAAGCGCGTGATGTTCGCACAGCGCGAAAAATGGGATGGGACCTTCAATCACTTGGCTTAGGCGGCAATCCGGCTCGCCATGACATTCTGTATCAAAGACGCGCAATAATTTGGGGTCGCCATCGTAGCCTTCGGTTGCGTCAAAGAGCGCTTTGATAAAACGGCGCGGCGTATCTTTTGTGGCGTCGGTGTTCAAATCCAAACCAAAGGCGGAAAAAATCTCGGCGGCGTAGCTTTCAAACTTATGAAATTGTTCGTCTGAGATTTTGCGCTGACGAAGCTTCATGGCATTTTGATATTCAAGGTCTTCGGGGTCATCGTGAATGTTCATCTTATTTCCTAACTCTAAAAATTCAGGCATTAGTAAACGTCCCAAAAGCCATTAAACCTTTGGGACGTTTTTCAAAAATATTGCGGCTTAGGCAGAAGCGGCGACGCGGCTGATCTTCACGCGCCAAACTTCGGGACCTTCTTCTAAATATTCCCAGCCGAATATTCCGCCGCGCTCGTGCGAGAATTGATAGAAGAGCGGCTTCGGATCGTGGTCGTTGACCAGCGTGAAGAATTCGCCTTCTTTGAGCGCATCGAAGGTTTGGAAGATCTTCGGGTGGCGTTCGCGCGGGGGAATTTCGCGGACGTCTAACGTGATATTTTCAGACATGGTGTATGTCTCCTTTTGGGTTGTGTTTTTAAAATCGGCGGTTTGTTTTGCAAAGCCGTTTTTAACCAGCATCAGTATGGCAAGGTTCACCTTGCCTATACAGACTTACGCAAGTCAAAACCTTTTGCCGCGAATTTCGCTAATTCACGCGAATTGTTTAAAAATTAGCGATAATTCGTGTAATTCGCGGCTTGATCTTTGGGTTTTGCGTAAGTCCTACTATATATAGTTCCAATAAAATCGCAAAGTGAACTTTGCGTTACTTTATACGCTTCTCCAAAAACGCTTTGAGCGCAAGGGCGTTATTGTGTTGCAGATCGTGCGCGCTGTAGAGCAAAGTCACATCGCCTTTTTGGGCGGCATCTACAATCGTCTGCCATTCGGCGGAGTTGGCTTTGAGTTCCGCTTGATAACGCTTTTGGAATTCAGCCCATTTGAGCGGATCGTGCGCGAACCAATTCCGCAAGTCGGCGCTGGGCGCGACGTTCTTCAGCCACGCGTCCATTTTCAACGCTTCTTTTTTCATGCCGCGGGGCCACAAACGCTCGACCAGAAAACGCTTGCCGTCGCTTTTTTCAGCGGCTTCGTACACTCGCTTGATCTTCAACATGACTGTACCAAACCTTTCTCTGTCAAACTTTTTAACAGCAGATGAAAATAGATCAGCCC
>JADLCG010000026.1 GCA_020847355.1 Anaerolineales bacterium
AACAAAATGAATTTCCGCTCTTGACAACCCCCGCGCTTAGTCATACAATCGCGCCCAATCAAATAATAAAAACGCTGACGAGGACGAGTACGTTTCAAAGCGATTTCCAGAGAGCCAAGTAGCAAGTTCTGAAAACGAGGCAAAAGCGCAGAAACCGAATGGACCTTCGAGTTGTGAAGAGAAAGATACTAGCCGCTAGTATTGAGTAACAGAGACGGGAACTGCACCCGTTACAAAGCAGAGTTTCTTAGTGAAATAACTAGAATACTAGATAACTAGTCAACTAGAAAACTATTCCACTAGCAAACTACAAAAGTGACGCTGGCTGATTTCTCTGTTCTCACACAGAGAATTTTTTATTAAGCCCCGCGTTTAAACTTGGGTGGCACCACGAGAATCCCTCTCGTCCCTATGGACGGAGGGAATTTTAATTTAATCGTGAAAGAATTAACCGCGAAGCGCGCGAAGAACGCAAAGATTTAAGTAGGCTTTCTTAGCGACCTTAGCGGCTCAAAAAAGGAGCGCCATGCTACTCGAAGCTACATCCCAAACCATTGTTCGTGAGATCAGCGCAGACTTGGAAACGCCCATCAGCGTTTACATGAAACTGCGCGGATACGCTCCGTCCTTCCTGCTTGAATCAGTTGAAGGCGGAGAAAGAATCGCAAGATATTCATTTATCGGCGTTAAGCCCAAGGCGCAATATATTATTCGCGATTATCAAATTGAAGTCATAAAAGACGATGAAACGCAAATTGTCAATTGCGAAGGAGACCCCACATATTTTCTGCAAGAGGAAATGCGCAAATTTAATTTCAAGGCGCAAGCAGGCGTACCGCGCTTCATCGGCGGGTTGGTGGGATATTTGGGCTACGAATCCGTTCGTTATTTTGAACCAAGCCTAAAGTCGAGAATGAAGCGTAGCAAACTGCCAGATGGAATCTTTCTGCTGGCAGATACGGTCGTCGCCTTTGATCATGCGCGCCGCAGTCTGTCGCTCATCGCAAACGTTTTAGACGGCGATAGCGAATCGGCAAATCGTAAGTTGGATGAAATTGAAGCGATCATTCAAAAGCCTTTGCCGCCCGCAGAAACGCGCGAAACAAAGCCGTCAAAAATTATTTCAAATATGACGCAAGGAAAATTTGAAGATATGGTGCGCGACGCCAAAGAGCGCATTGTCGCTGGCGATATTTTTCAAGCGGTGCTTTCGCAGCGCTTCACGCGCGAAACCAATGTCGAGCCGTTTGATGTGTATCGCGCCGTGCGCCGTTTGAATCCGTCTCCGTATATGTTCTTTTTTGATTTTGGAATCGTGGATGACGAAGCGCTTTTTATAGTGGGATCATCGCCTGAGATGTTTGTGCGTTTGGAAGGCGGAACCGCCTCGCTCCGCCCGATTGCTGGCACGCGCCCACGAGGAGCAGATTCCAACGCTGATAGTTTGTTGGCGCAAGAATTATTAGCGGACCCTAAAGAACGCGCTGAGCATGTCATGCTCGTAGATTTAGGGCGCAACGACTTGGGGCGAGTGTGTGAATATGGCACAATTAAAATTTCTGATTTTTTCACCGTTGAAAAGTATTCGCATGTCATGCACATTGTTTCGCATGTTGAAGGAAAGTTGAAAAACGAATTGACCGCCTTTGATTTAGTGCGCGCCGCATTCCCCGCAGGCACAGTTAGCGGCGCGCCAAAAGTGAGAGCGCTGGAAATTATCTCCACGCTCGAACCTGACGCGCGCGGCGCCTATGCAGGCATGATCGGCTATTTTGGTTTTGACGGCAACATGGATACCTGCCTCGCGCTTCGCACGTTAGTGGCGCATGGAAAGCGCTTTAGCGTGCAAGCAGGCGCAGGCATTGTGGCGGATTCAAACCCAAGCGCGGAATTTCAAGAGACGATCAATAAAGCCAGCGCGATGTTGAAAGCGATTGAGATGGCGGAGCAAGGGCAATGATGAATGAAGAATGATGAATGAGATGCGAGGTGCAAGTTGCCAATTACAAGTTGCAAGCAGTCTCCAATTCTCTAATCGCCCAATTACCAATTACTATTTACCAATTACCAGAAAGGAAAAGTTATGACAATCAAACCCCGTTTACTCACAGGCGATAGACCCACAGGCAGATTGCATCTTGGTCATTATGTCGGCTCGCTTGCCAATCGCGTGCGTTTGCAAAATCAATATGAATCGTTTTTTATCATTGCAGATTTGCACACACTCACTACAAAGCCTGAACCCAATTACATCAAAGAGATTCCAACTTTTATCAAAGAGACCGTTTTGGATTATCTCGCCGTAGGCATTGACCCTGAGGTCAGTACGATTTTTGTGCAATCGGCGATTCCTGAAACCTATCAATTGAATCTGCTCTTTGAAATGCTGGTGACCGTGCCGCGTTTGGAAAGAATTCCGTCGCTCAAGGATATGGCGCGCGATGCAAATATGGAGACCATGCCGTTTGGTTTGTTAGGTTATCCCGTTTTGCAGGCTGTGGATATTTTGTTGCCGCGCGCGCAGGTTGTGCCCGTCGGTCGGGATAATCAATCCCATGTTGAACTGGCGCGTGAAATGGCGAGAAGATTCAATAACTTATACGGCGAGGTGTTTCCAGAACCTGATTCAATCATTGGCGATGTGCCGCTTCTGGTTGGTACGGATGGTCAGAGCAAAATGAGCAAGTCTTTGAATAATGCCATTTATTTATC
>JADLCG010000027.1 GCA_020847355.1 Anaerolineales bacterium
AAGGAAATGCGCGAAATTGACCGCGTGAAAAGCCAGTTCCTTGCCAACATGAGTCACGAACTCCGCACGCCGCTAAACTCGATCATCGGGTTCTCGCGCGTAATCCTCAAAGGCATTGACGGACCCGTAACTGAATTGCAACAGCAAGATTTATCAGCCATCTACAATTCCGGTCAGCACTTATTGACGCTCATCAACGACATCCTCGATTTGGCAAAAATTGAAGCCGGCAAAATGGAATTGGCGTTTGACGAAGTCAATATGACCGATATTACCAACAGCGTAATTTCCACGATGAGCGGTTTGATCAAAGACAAGCCAATTCAGTTGAAGCGTATTATCGAACCAGACCTGCCCACTGTGCGCGCCGATGCGATTCGCATCCGCCAAGTGATGATCAACCTGCTTTCCAACGCCGCGAAATTTACAGACGAAGGCGATATCACCGTCCACGTAGGCGCGCGCCCCGGTCCTAACGGACGCATGGAAGTGCAAGTCAACGTGACCGATTCGGGAACGGGTATCTCTAAGGAAGATCAAGCCAAACTCTTCCAGGCATTCTCGCAAGTGGACGATTCGCCAACGCGCAAGACCGGCGGAACCGGGCTTGGTTTGTCCATCTGCCAAAACCTAGTTAACATGCACGGCGGTCGCATTTGGGTAGATAGCGAACTTGGGCGCGGAAGCACATTCTCCTTCACTTTGCCGCTCTACAAAAAGCAAACCGAAGCAGGCTCAACCATTGCCGGCAATCGCATAATCTTATCCATTGACGACGACCCGCAGGTCATCGGCTTGTACGAGCGCTATTTACAGCCGCAAGGCTATCAAGTGATCGCGCTGACCGATCCAAATCAAGCCGTTGAAAGAATCAAGCAATTGAAGCCGTTCGCCGTCACGCTGGATATTATGATGCCCGGCATAGACGGCTGGCAGGTGTTAGACCAAATCAAAGCCGATTCTGAAACTAGAAATACGCAAGTAATTATCTGCAGTATTATCGAAGACCTTGAAAAAGGTTTCAGCTTGGGCGCTTCAGATTATCTCGTCAAACCGATTCTAGAGGACGATTTAGTCAATTCGCTCGACCGCCTCAACGCCGACGGCTCAATCAGAGACGTTTTAGTCATTGACGACGACCCGAACGACCTGCGCTTAATCTCAAAAATTCTCAACGACGATGGAAGATACAAAGCCACGTTAGCGGAAGGCGGCATCAACGGCTGGACGATGATCTCTTCCGGCAGTCCGCCGCACGCCGTAATTATGGATCTCTTCATGCCGGACATGAATGGTTTTCAAATTTTAGAAAATATGCGCGCCAGCGTAAACTTACGCGATATTCCAGTCATCGTGATTAGCGGCGTGGATCTAACCGCCGAGCAAAAAGAACAGCTCAACCAGCTAGGTCAACGACTTTTATCTAAAGGTTCATTCAACGAAAAAGAATTACTCACCACAATTCAACGCGCATTGGATCGTGTAAACAAATAAAGCGGGAGTATCCTACACTGTGTCTCTGATCATCAAATGCCTGGATTGCGGGCATAATACGCCGTATTACCCAACTTCCATCGTCTGCCCAAAATGCGGGAGTCAATGGCGCGAGGCTGAATACGACTACGAATTAATCGGGCAGAATTTACGCGCGCAACTTGCCACACGCCCCTTCGACCTTTGGCGCTATCGCGAACTACTGCCAGTGCGTAAGCCGAATGTAGGTCTCTCGCTGGGCGAAGGCGGCTCGCCCTTGGTGCGCGCCGCAAACTTAGGGATGATGCTCGGTTGCCCCAACATTTTCATCAAAGACGAAAGACAAGGTCCCACTTCCTCTTTCAAAGACCGCCAAGCTTCGGTCACGATTGCCACGCTAAAAGAAGCCGGGATTACGGAAATGGTCGCCGCCTCCACTGGGAATGTGGCAATTGCATATTCTGCTTATGCTTCGCGCGCCGGAATGAAACTCTGGGCGTTTGTCACTAGTTTGGTGCCGGGCGTAAAAATGCGCGAGATCGCTTTGTATGGCAGTCAGGTGATCAAAATCACCGGTTCATACGATCAATGTAAACAGGTCGCCTCCGAATTTGCGCGGCAACGCGGCTTATATCAAGACATGGGCGCGCGGACGATCACTTCCATTGAAGCGATGAAGACGATTGCTTTTGAAATTGCCGAGCAGTTAACTGCGGCATTAGGTCCGGCGGAAAACTCAAAGTGGCAAACCCCGGATTGGTATGTGCAAGCAGTCAGCGGCGGGATGGGTCCGATTGGCGTCTATAAAGGTTTTCGAGAAATGCGTCAAATGGGCTGGGTTGATAAAATCCCCGCGTTTGCGCCGATCCAAGCCGAAGGCTGTGCGCCGATGGTGGACAGTTGGAAAAAAGGGCTTGAAAAAGCCGAGCCAGTCACTTCGCCAAAAACGCGGATTGAAACGCTTGCCACCGGCGACCCCGGACGAGCTTATGAGTTTTTACGCGCCAAAGTTAATGAAACCAACGGCGTATTTGAAAGCGTGAGCGACGAAGACGCATTTCGCGCGATGCACGTGTTGGCAAAAATGGAAGGGATCTCCGCCGAGCCAGCCGCCGCCGCCGCATTTGCCGGCTTATTCAAATTGATTCGCGCCGGCGTAATCAAACCCTCCGATACAGTGGTGGTAAATTGCACAGGGCATACTCTGCCAGCCGAGTCTTTTGTGCTCGGCGAGAATTGGTCGCATGACGTTAAGTTCCCATCCAAGGATGAAACGCCGCAAGAAGGCTTGCTTTCGGCGCTTACGCAAGTTGCGCCGGAGCGCTTCCCTAAAATTGCAATCGTAGAAGATACTGCCGAAGCGCGCCGCCTGATTCGCCGCATTTTACAATCGCAAGGCAATTTCACCATCGTTGAAGCGACGAACGGGCGCGAAGGGCTGGAGATGATTCAGCGCGAACTGCCGGATTTGATCATCCTCGACTTGATGATGCCTGAGTTGGACGGCTTTTCAGTTCTTGAAGCGCTACGCTCCAAGAGCGAGACCGCTTCGATTCCCGTGATTGTGGCAACCGCCAAAGAATTAACTCCCGACGAGAAGAATCGCCTCGGCGGGCAGATTCAAGCCTTGATGCAAAAAGGCGATTTCCTGAACGATGAATTTCTTGAAGAAGTGAGATCGCTCATTAAATAGTTTTCAAGAAATCAATCTAACCAAGATGATAAGGCTGGCGTCTTTGCAAAAAAAACAAACCGCAGGAATTTTTGCCGCATTTAGCTCGGCGTTCTTTTTAGGCTTTGCGCCGGTCTTTGGAAAATTAGCGATCAATTACGGCTTTTCTCCGCTGGCGGTTGTCGCTTTACGCACCGGCTTCGCCGCCCTAATTCTATTTTCGGTTATCGCCATCTTCTTTCGACCCTATTTATATATTTTTCCGGTTGGCTTAATCGGCTGTTTCTTTGCAGGCGCAACCAACGGCTTAGGTTCGCTGTTTTATTACATGGCGCTTGCGCGGCTGGATGCCAGCGTGGGGCAATTGCTCTATTCGCTCTATCCTTTTTTTGTCGCCATCTGGTTAATTCTTGACCATCAAGCCCCGAGCAAGTTGACCTTTTTTAGAATCGGGCTGGCGACGATTGCCGTACTTTTACTGACCAATTCCTCCGGCAAAGCCGTAGATGTAATCGGCGTAATCTTCATGTTAATCGCTTCCATTCTATACGCCATGCACTTGCCCATCAATCAGCGCGTTCTATACGAAGTGCCGGCGCCGACTGTGACGGTTTATACCCTACTAGCGATGAGTTTGATCGTCATCCCCGCATATTTAATCTTTGACCGCAGTTGGCCCGCGGCGACGCAACATATTTCCATTTGGCCCATTGTTGGATTAACTTCCGTAACGATCTTCTCGCGGATCGCGTTATTTCTCGGCGTGAAAAAGATCGGCGGTATGCAAACGGCATTATTGGGTTTGGCAGAATTATTGATCGCAATTCTTTTCAGCGGCATCCTGCTCGGAGAACAATTAAGCGCTTTACAATGGCTGGGCGCGCTCGGACTCGGCATCAGCCTGACGCTCGTCATGTACGAACAACCGCCCGCCCCCACGCATGGCGGAAAAGCCGGGTGGCTCTCTTGGATTCGCGCGCCGGATTTGCCCAAAGACCTTTTTGGTCCTTACGAATAGAGTTAAAAAGACCGCTGGTTTTCAGCGGTCTTTTTAACTCTATTTTTTATCCGGTTCGTACAAATAACCCGTGCCTCTTACGCTCACTACTCTTTCAGAGAGCGCCGGGAATTGCTCCAGTTTGTGACGCAGGCGGCTGACCAGCGGTCGTAAGATTTCCGGCGCTTCACGTTGAGACGTATCATAGCCTTGCACCAAAAGAACCAATTCGCGGTGAGAATACACCTTGCCTTCGTTCTCCATCAAAATTCTCAGCAAGCGCCCTTCGGCTGGCGTGAGGTGTTCAATCCTAGATTTATGTTTGATTTGCCGGCGAGACAAATCCACAGACGTGCCGTCCTTCAACGTAAACACTTCAATTGTCTCGTCAACATCCGCAGAAGGAGACGCAGATTTAGCTCGCGCCGCGCGGCGGGTCAAACCTTTTTTAACGCTGGCGATCACCTGCGCCGGCGAAGCCGGTTTGAGCAGATAATCATGAATCCGCAAGCGCAAGGCTTGAACGGCGCTTTCGGTTGAGCCGAAAGCGGTGAGCAAAATTACTTCCGTATCCGGCGAAGCCTGATTAACTACCTGCACGACTTCTAAACCGTCCATGCCGGGCATTTTCAGATCTACGATCATCAAATCCACAGGGTGCGTGCGGATATGCTCAACCGCGGCTTGTCCGTTCGGCGCCGAGTTGACCAAATATCCCTCCAGCTTAAGGATATCCGTCAGCGATTGTCTTGCCACAGGTTCGTCGTCAACTACCAGAATATTGGATTTCATCATTGTTCACCTCCAGGTAGGATAATATGGAAGCAGGCGCCGGAACTCCGTTCCGCAAGATATTCCAGCGTGCCGCCGTGCGCAGTGATTATATTGTAACTCACCGTTAGACCCAATCCGGTGCCGCCATCTTTTGTGCTAAAGAATGGTTCAAAGATATTCGGCTGTTTTTCTTTAGGTATGCCTGGCCCATCGTCTTCAAAAAATAGCTCAACGCCGCCGCGCTTATACGGTTTAGCCGTAATCTTGAACGCGCCGCCGCTAGGTTTTAACGCATCCACAGCGTTGAGCGAGAGGTTGATAAACACCTGTTGAATTTGGCTCGCCACCGCCATAATTTGCGGGAGTTCTTTGGGAATATCCAACTCCACTCTGATCTCAGATTCTGAGAATTGCTTATTCATTAAGCTGAAAACATATTGAAGCATTTCTTGAATATCTATTTTTTCGCGGGCGTTGACATTGGGGCGGTAAAAATCTAACATGCGTCGCGTCGTGAGCATTAAGCGTTCCAGTTCCTTACGCGCCAAATCAAAATATTCTTTACGCTTCTCTTCGGGCAAATCCTCGCGGGCGGCGAGATGCAAGCAATTTTGCACCGCCTGCAGAGGGTTATTAACTTCGTGCGCGATGGAAGCGCTCAGCCGGCCAGCCGCCGCCATTTTTTCAGATTGAAGCAAAGCTTTCTGCGCCTCAGCTTGCTCGGCATATAGCCGCGAATTTTCCAAAGCCACCACAGCCTGCCCCGCTAAAATTTGGAACATTTCAATATCTGCTTCGCGGAAAGGCGGTTCGGTAAGATTGCGCCCGACGAACAAGATCATACGAATGTTTGGGCGTTGGATCGGCGCGAGAATCGCTGAAGCAAGTTCGAGTTTAGTAAGCGCCGCCGCTAGGTTTGCATCGCTTGAAGCGTTGGCATGAATCATCATGGGCGCAGAGGCTGATTCAACTGCGGCAATCAACTCCGCCGAAGGCTTGGGCGTTTTACCGACTGAAGCGATCCGTTCGTATGTTTTCGCGTTGAAGGTTTGTTGATAGCAAGCTACGTTCTCGCAATATAAATGTTCTTGGATTGCGTTCAAAATTAATTTGAGCAATGGCTCGCGCTGTTTTTCCGCGAGCAGCGCCTCGGTGACTGAGAATAACGGGCGCAAGGTTTGGATGCGGGCGGCATCTTGCTTACGCTGGCTATCTATAAACGCCTGTTTGACAGCCTCGACCAATTCACTGCCCGGACCAAAAGGTTTGAGCAAAAGCCCATCCACGCCCTGACGTAAGGCATGAATGGCAGTTTCGACTGTGCCATGCCCGGTCATAATCAATACTGCGGCATCCGGTTGCAGACGTTTGATGTTTTGAATCACTTCAAAGCCATCCACTTCGGGCATACGAATATCTACCAACAAAAGATCAATGGAATTTGTTTTGAAAAATTCCAAAGCCTTGCGCGAACTAGTTTCAGTCTGCACGCGATAGCCGGCGCGAGTCAAGAGACGGTTGCACAACAATGCAATGCCGGGTTCATCATCCACTACATAGATAAAAGGATTTTCCATAGATTAGATTGGCAAATACACGGCAAAGGTCGAGCCGTTATTCCTTTCGCTGGTGACTTCAATTGTGCCGCCGTGATCGGTGACAATGCCATAGGTGACGGATAAACCCAAGCCCGTGCCGCCATGCTCGCCTTTGGTAAAGAACGGCTCAAAGATGCGGTTTTGGTCGGCTAGGGAAATGCCCACGCCGCTATCTTTGACGGAAAGCACAGCCCAATCTCTTTCGCCGCGCCGCACCGACGCAGTTTGGACGGACAATTCTCCGCCGCTGGGCATGGCTTGAAGCGCGTTATGAATCAAATTCAACAAAACTTGCTTCATCTGGTTGTGATCCATAAAAATCCAGGGGAGCGCATCGTCAATCATCACATGCAAATGCACTTCGTTGGTGTGGATCAAATGGCGCGTCAACGCGATCACATCTTTGACGACATCGTTCAGGCTGGCGCGCGCGCGAACTGGCTCGCCCTGCCGAGAAAAATCCAGCAGGCGGCGCACTACGTCGCTGGCGCGGCGCGCTTCTTTCAGCACCATTTCCATCTCTTCACGGTGATCGGATTCAACCGGCAGATCTTCCAGCACCAATTCAGAGAAGCCGGTGACTGTGGTGAGCGGGTTATTCAATTCGTGCGCAACGCCCGCCGCCATTTCGCCGACAGCGGCGAGTTTGGCGGCTTGAATCAAACGATTCTCCGCCGAGCGCTGGGCTTCCATGCGCGCGTTTAATTCCACCTCAGTGGCGCGGAGTTGACGCACCAACTCTTGCAGTTTTTGATATTGATTTGCCGAAGAAACTACCGAAGCTAAAATGCCCGCCAGCGATTCCATGGCGATGAGGTCGTTATGCGTGAAAGCGTTCTGTTCGCGGTTTTCCACGTCAATAATGCCCAAAATGCTCTCGCCTTCTTTGACTGCCACGCAAACTTCGGAGCCGGCTTCCCAGCCTTTGATCGGCTCGTATAATTTTTCTTGAGCGGTATCGTTGACTAAAATACTTTTTCCAGTTCGGGCAACCTGACCGGTAATTCCATCTTTTTGGATAAATTCCGCGCCAGCCAAACCGCGCTTGACTTGACCCGCATGAGCGCCGCCAATGCCTTGAATCGAAAATTTCTGCGCGTCATCTACCAATAAAATTGTCGCTAGGTCATATTTGAAATATTGCGCCACCAAATCGGCGGTGATTTGCGCAACTTCGCGCTTATTGGTGGAGCCAATTACTTGTTGAACGACTTCGTGAATCAAACTCAAGCCGCGCGCGCGTCCTTCGGCTTCTTCGCGGAGGCGGGTGTATTCGATCAGCCCGGCCAAATGACTCGCAATTACCACCATCAAATGTTCGTCATATTGACTGAATGCCTCAACCAGCAGGCTTTCTACCACCAACATCCCGATAGTTGCGCCGCGATAACGCAAAGGGACGATCAGGCTGGAACGCGCATCTTTATGAAACAAGGCGACGGTATCGCTCGCCGAATCGATCACGCGGCGCAAACGTCCTTCGCGCAAAAACGGCTGGATGGAATGTCCTTCCAACGAAATGCTGACAACATTAACCCGCCCCTCTACCAAGCGATAATCGCGCACGACGCGCCCATCGCTGGAACGCAGGAAGAGCGCGATCAGCTCGGTATTAAATGAGCGGGAAAGCAAACCAAACATGCGTTTGGCAATCTGATCAAGGTTCTGAGCCGAAGAGACCGTCAATACAAAATCATTGAGCAAGCCAAGCCGGTGTAAATGCGCGGTCATTTCAGAAAACGTGACGACAACTTCAATGGAGGGGGCGATCCGCGCCGCCAATTCATTCAACTGGCCCACTTCGCCAGCGTTCATTTCCTTTTGGCGCCAAAGCGCGACAACGCCAATCAAACGCTGACCAATCGCCAATGGAACGCAAATCCAAAAATTTGTGCCCGGCTTGAGCGCGCCATGCGGAAGGTTATCCCAATTCGGCTGGCCCTGCAAAATAGTGACATGCGCTAAGGAACGGTTCAAACGCCTAAGAATCGGATTCGCGTCAATTTGCAGGGATTTTCCTTTGGCTTGCGGGTCGTTCCACTCCGCTAAAATATCCAGCGAATCGCCGCGCCGAATGGCAACCCACACGCCTTGAGATTGCACGCTTTGTACGAAAACGCTTAAAACTTTTTCGATGGCTAAAGGCAAATTGAAAGCCAGACCCGATTGCAGGTCCGGAATGAACGGCTGAGTCTCCAAGCTATTTCTATCCGCCAGCAAGGAAGCCGTCAACTTCCAGAGCCTTTGCCCATCGTTCGATAAATTATCAGCGCCGACCAACAGCGCCCGCGAGGTCCCGCTCAATGGAAAAGCGTAAAAACGCTCCGCGCCAAGCTTAAGTTCTTTGGCTAAATTCGCCGAGCGCATATTTCCCCCGCTCAAAGAGCCGCACAACCACGCATCCACAAAAGTTTTTGAGAGATGATCAATCAAACGGTTTTGATTGACTTTATTCAGACGGCAAACCACGCGCAAAATCCATGCGCCGCCAACACGCTCCGCAACCACAGCCCAACTTGCGTTAGAAAGTTGAAGCGCGTCTTTGAGTTGGGTTTCAATGCCGGTATCGTTCTGCATGTCGTTCCCGCAAATTATACAGCACGTCTACGCTTGAAGAGTATCTAATTTCGTAGGGGCGCGAAAAGGCTCTGTAAAAATTCTTTCGCCGCAGAAGGCGCGGAGTCCACAAAGCCAATAAAAAGGTACAATACCCACCTTATGACTGAGATTATCGTAATTGGCGGCGGGTTAGCCGGCAGTGAAGCGGCTTGGCAACTCGCGCAAAACGGCTTCATGGTGCGCCTATATGAAATGCGCCCTAATTCCCCAACCGGCGCGCACCTCACCGGCGACTTAGCGGAATTGGTTTGTTCCAATTCGCTTGGCTCAAACTTGCCAGACCGCGCCTCTGGCGTATTGAAGAATGAGTTACGCAAATTGAATTCATTTTTATTAAGTTGCGCCGAAGCCAGCGCCGTGCCGGCTGGCGCGGCATTAGCGGTGGATCGTGAAAAGTTCGCGCAATTAGCGACCGAAAAAATCCTAGCCCACCCAAATATTCAACTCATTCGAGAAGAAGTCAAAACCATACCCAACACGCCGACCATCATCGCCAGCGGACCGCTCACTTCAGACGATCTTTCCAAATCTATCGCCAAACTCAGCGGCGAAGAGAGCCTCTTCTTTTTTGACGCAATTGCGCCGATCGTCCATGCCGATTCGATCAATCTGGAAATCGCTTTTCGCGCTTCGCGTCATAATCAAAGCGCTTCAGACGAAGGCGATTACATCAATTGTCCGCTGAATAAAGAAGAATACTATCAATTTGTAACAGCCTTACAAAACGCCGAACGAATCGAATTGCGCGCATTTGAAGAAACGATCGCAAGCGGAGTGAAAGCCGGTCACTTCTTTGAAGGTTGCTTGCCGGTGGAAATCATCGCCAGTCGCGGCGTAGATTCGCTCGCCTTTGGTCCCATGCGCCCAATCGGGCTAACCGATCCGCGCACCGGCCGCAGACCTTACGCGGCAGTCCAACTGCGGCAGGATAACCTCGCCGGCAGTTTATATAACCTCGTCGGCTTTCAAACCAACCTAAAATTTCCCGAGCAAAAAAGAGTCCTGCGCATGATCCCCGGGCTGGAAAAAGCCGAGTTTGAAAGATACGGGCAAATGCACCGCAACACATTCATCGCCTCGCCGAAGTTATTGCGCCCCACGCTTCAACACATTACGCGCCACGATCTTTTCTTCGCCGGTCAAATCACCGGAGTAGAAGGTTACATGGGCAACATCGCCACCGGTCTATTAGCCGGAGTCAACCTCGCGCGCATTTTGCAAAATAAAACGCCGCTCACCCTGCCGCTGGAAACCATGCTCGGTTCGCTGTGTCACTACATCACCCATGCCAGCTTAAAAGATTTTCAACCCATGAAAGCCAATTTTGGAATTCTGCCCAATCTTTATCTAAACAAAAAAATCGGCAAACGCGAAAAAGGCCTCGCCTACGCCGAACGCGCGCAAAGCTCTCTGGAAACGTATCTCAAAGAAAATGAATAAACAAACCGTCGTCGCATATCTCACCGGCGTTTCCATTTTATTTTTAGCGGTGATTGGATATTACGCTTTCTCATTTTCACAGGAAACGACCAACGCAAGCGCCGCTTCCACACTGACACAAACGCCCGCCGCTTCTCTGACCGAAACGCCTGCTCCAGTTTCCTTTGACAGTCTCCAAGCCTATGCAGACGTACAAACGCAAGTTGCTTTCGGACCCCGCACGCCCGGGTCTGAGGCTCATGCTCAAGTCCAAGCCTGGATTCGCGCCGAGTTAGAATCCGCCGGCTGGGTGGTAGAGATTCAAAAAACCAGCCGCCTCGGGCATCCCATCTTCAACATCATCGCCAAGCGCAACGCCGAAGCGCCGCAAATTATTTTAGGCGCGCATTATGATACGCGCCTGCTCGCCGATAACGACGCCGATACGGTGAGCAAATCCAAACCCGGACCCGGCGCCAACGATGGCGCCTCCGGCGTGGCAGTCTTATTGGAATTGGCGCGCTCACTGCCCAAAGATACAGTTCCGCTTTGGCTCGTGTTCTTCGATGCAGAAGACCAAGGGCGCTTTGAAGGCTGGGATTGGATTCTCGGGTCACAAGCCTTTGTCGCAGAAAATGATATTCAGCCGCGCGCCGCAGTAATCGTAGATATGATCGGCGACGCAAATTTGAATATTCATTTTGAGAAAAATTCAACGCCGGCAATTCGCCAAGAAATTTGGGATACCGCCGCCGCATTAGGTCATGGCGACGTCTTCATCCAAACCGAAAAATTCAGCATGATAGACGATCACACGCCGTTTCTCGCCGAAAATATTCCGGCAGTTGATATCATTGATTTTGACTATCCTTATTGGCACACAGCCCAAGACACGCCTGACAAAGTTTCTGCGCAAAGCTTAGGCGCGGTCGGCGAAACGCTCTGGCAGTGGGTGGTCAATCAAAAATAGAGTTGGCAAAAGCGACAGTTAGCCTTACACTTAACCAAAAGAAATCAAAAAATATGTCTAAAAAGATCCCTCAACCTACCGCCAGACCCCGCGAACGCGCCTTTTTAGTCGGCGCGGAGATTCACGGCCGCAAACAAAACCTCAGCCTTGAAGATTCTCTAGCGGAGCTTGCCTTGCTTGCCGATACCGCCGGAGTAGAAGTGATTGGCGAACTCACGCAAAAACTCCAGCGCCCGAACACAGAAACCTTTATTGGACCCGGCAAAGTGGCAGAGCTAAAAGCCCTCGCTGAGGAAACGCTCGCCGAAGTCGTCATCTTTGACGATGAACTTTCGCCACGCCACCAACGCGAGCTTGAAAAAGCGCTCGCTCCAAACATCCGCGTTTTGGATCGAACCGCCCTAATCCTCGATATCTTCGCGCAACATGCCCGCACCAGCGAAGGCATGTTGCAAGTGGAACTCGCGCAATATGAATATAATCTTCCGCGCCTAACTCGCGCTTGGACGCACCTTGAACGTCAGGCGGGCGGCGGCGGCGGGCGTTCTGGCTCCAGCGGCGGCGTGGGTTTGCGCGGTCCCGGCGAAACGCAGCTTGAAGTGGACAAACGCGCCATCCGCAAACGCATTGCGCACATCAAAAAAGAATTGGAAAAAGTAGAAGCGCACCGAATGCGTTACCGCGCACAACGCAAACGCTCACGGATACCCACCGTCGCTTTGGTTGGCTATACCAACGCCGGAAAATCCACATTACTCAATCATTTATCCAAATCGGAAGTTTATGTAGCCGATCAGCTCTTCGCTACATTAGACCCCACCACGCGCCGCGTAGAATTGCCCGGCAACGACCTAGCGCTAATCACCGACACGGTCGGCTTCATTCAAAAATTGCCCACCACCTTAGTCGCCGCATTTCACGCTACGCTGGAAGAAATCTCACAGGCGGATCTATTGCTCCACGTCGTGGATATCTCTCATCCCAACGCGCTCAATCAATACCAAGCCGTACAAGAAACGCTGAAAGAGATCGGCGCAGACCATATTCCAGCGGTGACAGCGCTCAATAAGCTGGACCAGCTTCACCGTCCGGAAGCGGCGCGCGAAACGCTTAAGGGCTTTCCAAAATCAATCGCCATATCCGCGCTTCAAGGAAGCGGCATCGCGGATTTGACTCAACTCATTCGCGAAGAGCTATATGAATCTTACACGCCAATTCAAGCGCATCTGCCGTATCAACAAGGCGCATTAATTTCTTTATTTCACGAGCTTGGTCAAGTGGATTTAGTTGAGCATCAACGCGGCGGCGTCACGATCAAAGGACGAATTCCCGGGCGGCTGATGGCGCAGTTTGCGCCTTGGCTCGCTAAAAACGGGAAAGTTGACGCTGAAGAAGCAAGCGTTGACGAAGAACTTTTTTCGGAGGAAACCTAATGTCTAAGTTTTTGGATCACATGTCGGAATATTTCGCCCGCCGCAAAGGCTTGCTTCCAATCGTTGGCTTGGCGCTGATCGTCGTAAATTTAGTTATCCAATTCATCCTGCCCGGTTCATTTTTGGCGCTTAGCAACTTGTTTCTGCACATCGGTCTCATTATCGCAATCTTCGGGCTGATGCTCGCTTGGGCGCTGTAAACTCGGTAAAAATTAACGCTTCCAAAAATAGGCATGATTATATATAATATATAATCATGCCTATTTCAATTGAAAAAGAACTCACCCACAAACCATTAAAAGAAGAAATCTTCGACGCGCTCCATCGTCAAATTATTGCCGGCAAATACAGCCCGGGGGATTGGCTCCGGCAGGAGGATATCGCCAGTCAAATGGGCGTGAGTATGACTCCCGTCCGCGAGGCTTTTGATTTGCTGGTCGCCAAAGGCATCGCCGAGCGCGTGCCCTATCGCGGCGTGCGCGTGCGCGAATTAAATCCCAAAGAAGTAGCTGAAGCCTACGGCTTGCGCCTCATGCTGGAAGCGATCATTGCGCGCGAAGCCTCGGCAAATATCACGCCCAAGCAGATCGCCGCCTTAAAGAAAATGGTCAGCGAAATGGACCGCCAAGTAGAGTTGAGCGAAATGCCCCAGCAACGTCAATTGAGCCGCGAATTTCACGCGCTGATCGCAGAAGCCTCCGGCAACACCTTGTTGATTCAACTTTACACCATCGTCTCAAACGCCTTTCCCGATTGGCTTTTATATGAAGCGCTCTATCGGAAACCAGAATTGCTGGACACGAGCGCCAAGCAAACGCACAATGAACACACCGCAATCTTAGAAGGTCTTGAGAAAAGAAACGCCGAGCAAACCATCAAAGCCTCGCTTCAGCACGTTATGGAATCTGGTCGCTGGCTGGAAAAATATTTGGATATTCCCAGCGCATCTTTGCAAACTCAGGAAAAACAGGTTTTACATTTAATCAAAAAGAATAAATAAACGACGCGCTCGATGCGTAAAGGAGATTTGAATTATGAGTGAAAATTTAGAAGTACTGTATAAACAAATGGCGCAAAGCATCATTGAGGGAGAAGCAGAAATCGCTGTTGAACTTGCCCAAAAATCCATCGAATTAAATATGCACCCATTAGATACGATCACCAAAGGCTTCGTGGTCGGCGTCAATTACATTGGCGATCAATTTGGCGCGGGCGAAGCCTTTTTGCCAGAATTGGTAATGGCGGGCGAGGCAATGAAAGCCGCAGTGGCTGTGCTAGAACCTGAGCTACTCAAACTCGGCGAAGCCCGCGAAATGATGGGCAAAGTGGTCTTAGCGACTGTAGAAGGCGATATTCACGAAATTGGCAAAACCTTAGTCGGCACAATGTTGAGCGCTTCTGGCTTTGAAGTGACCGATCTAGGCGTGGATCAATCCGCTGAGAAAATTATCGGCAAAGCGATTGAGATTGACGCGCAAATTATCGGCATGAGCGCCTTACTCACGACCACGATGGTTCGTCAACGCGAAGTGATCGAAGAATTGGATAAAGAAGGCTTGCGCCCAAGAATCAAGGTAATGGTGGGCGGCGCGCCCATCACCCGCGATTGGGCGACCAAAATCAAAGCCGACGGATATTCAGAAGATGCAGTTGGCGCGGTGAAGTTGGCGAAAGAATTAGTCGGAAAAGCGGATCGGTAGTCAGCTAGTTTGCTAGTTGACTGGTTTGCTGGTTTGGCAGTTAATGAAAGAGATTTTTATGCAACCAAAACTTTTACTTCTCGATGATGAATTGATCGAACGTATTCTAGACGAAGCCTATCAACTTTTGCTCAAACCGGGGGTCAAGGTCAATAACGACGAAGCGCGCGATTTACTTGGAACTGCGGGCGCGCAAGTGGATAAAGAAACCAACGTCGTCAAAATTCCAGAGCAAATTGTCCGCAAGGCGTTAGAAAGCGCTCCCCGCGAGTTTTATTTATATGATTACGAAGGCAACCCTACGGTCAAGTATGGCGGCGATGCCGTTCACTTCGACCCAGGCTCGTCTGGAATCGCGATGCTCAATCCCGAAACGCTTGAGCATGATACAACCGAAACGCAACATCTAATCAAATTAATCAAAGTCGCCGAGCAGTTAGCGCAATATGACGCGCAATCCACAGCGGTGGTGTGTCACGACGTGCCGCAAAGCATTCAAGATTCCTATCGTTTATATCTGGCTTTATTATTTTCAAAGAAGCCAATTGTCACGGGCGCGTTTACAAACAAAACCGTCACCGAGATGATTGACATGTTGGCTATTATGGCGGGCGGATATGAACAATCCAAAAATAAACCGCGCGCCATCTTTGACGTGTGCCCTGCCCCGCCGCTGATTTGGAGCAACTTCGCGTCTGGAAATTTAATCGCCTTAGCGCGCGCCGGCATTCCCGCTGAAATTGTTTCAGTGCCGCTATCAGGCGCCGCCGCGCCAGTAACCATGCTCGGGACAGTCACACAACATACCGCCGAATGTTTAGCGGGCATTACCATTCATCAATTAGCCAAAGCAGGCGCGCCAATTGTGTGGGGCGGCGCGGCATGTATCTTTGATATGAAAAAAGGCGCAACGCCGATGGGCGCAGTTGAAACCGCCATGCTCGATTGCTCTTACGCGCAAGTCGCCAAATCCTTGAACATGCCGACGCATACTTATCTCGGCGCAACCGATTCAAAACTTGTGGACGCGCAAGCGGGTCTCGAAAGCGGCGTGACCGCCATGATCGGCGCGCTGAGCGGCATCAACATGATTTCCGGTTCGGGCATGTTGGATTTTCTTTCATGTCACAGCGCCGAAAAATTGGTGATTGACGCAGAAGGTATTGCGATGGCAAAGCGTATGTTGGCAGGCGTAAAACTTCATACCGAAACTTTGGCGACAGGCTTTTATGATGATAAAATCAATTTCAAAGGCGGTGATTTTCTTAAACAAAAAATCACCATGAAATTGTTCCGCGAAGAACAACATTTACCCAGCAATGTGATCAATAGAGATTCAATGCGTGATTGGAAAAAAGCGGGTTCATTAGATACATTTGAGCGCGCGAAATTAATGGTGGATGACTTGCTCGCTTCTTATGCTAGACCT
Organism: Anaerolineales bacterium; assembly: GCA_020847355.1. Classification (GTDB taxonomy): domain Bacteria; phylum Chloroflexota; class Anaerolineae; order Anaerolineales; family Villigracilaceae; genus Villigracilis. The sequence goes on from JADLCG010000027.1 coordinate 16,085, forward strand.
GAGCTTGATTCTGCCCACGTGACTCAGTTGCATGCCTTCATGCTTGATCTCGCCAAAAAAGCAGGCGTGGAAGAATTGCCAACTCTTGAAGATTTTCAATTCACATAAAAGGAGATTGTTAGATGATTAAGAAAATCCTATCGGCTATCGGAATGATAATGATTGGCGCCCTTACGCTCTTGTTTCTCAATGCGTTCAACTCATCGTTAGCAGTTCGCTGTGATTTGCAAAATGACCAACTCTACACCTGTCAGTCAAACAGCGTTGTATTAGGCATAACATTCTTAGAAGTGAATGCCGAACAGGTCAATGATATAGCGCGAGACCTCACTTGCAAAGGAGCAGGTCCCAACAAGGGCTGTAGCGCTCATGCAGAATTTATAACTGCCACAGGAGAAACAATTACCTTAAGCAAGTTATATACCGACTCTGGTCAGGTTCAAAAAATGGTAGATGAACTCAAGCCGCTCATGGCGGATAAAGCCACATCCATTGACATAGTCTTCTCGCCCTCAACATTCATGTCAGTAGTTTTAAATACTATCGGGGGATGTGTATTTATGCTATTTCTACTCATAGGATTAATTTCCGTATTTGGGAAAGATGCAAAAGACCTGAAATTAAGAAAATAATCAAAACTGCATGTTATGAGCAACCTTGAACAACTCCTGCGCATTCCAAGCGTGGATAGTAGCTTAAGATTCAGTATCTCGCCTGATGAAAAAGAAATTGTATTTTCTTGGAATAAAAGCGGAAAGTGGGAGTTGTGGAGATTAGAGATTGGAGAATTAGAGGCAAAAGAATTGGGCGGCGAAATTTCCGGCTCAAAATTTTCTCCTAAACACTCACCTGCTGGAAAACGACTCGCTTACGCAATTGATTTTGATGGGAGCGAGTCTTTCCATATTATTCTGCATAATCTACAAAACAACTCGCTTATTGACCTCACGCCCTCTTCTGGCTACGCGCAACAACCGAATTTTGACTTTTCTCCCGACGAGAAAACCTTAGCCATCCTTTCAGATGAAAATGGAAGCTTTGCCTTATATCTCTTAGATATTGAAACGCAAGAGAAAAAGCTATTGCTAGATATTCACCGCCCCATTTGGGATGTGGCTTGGTCGCCTGACGGGAAATATATCGCGGTCGAAGCGGAGGCAAAAGCGAGCGCCAGAGAAATTTATATTATTGAAGCAGAGAATGGCGCGGCAAAAGTCTTAAGCGAAAATAACGAATCGCTCAACGCGCAACAGCCTGCCTGGTCCGCGGATTCAAAGTCGCTGGCTTTCTCTTGCGAAAACGGCGAATGGTTCAACATCGGATTGTATGCTGTTGAAACCGAAAAGATCGCTTGGGTCACAGATTCCAGCGGGGATGATACGCAACCCACTTTTGCGCGGAGCGGGGAATTTATCGGCTGGATTCATAGCGCAGGGTCACAGACCAGCTTTCAGTTTAAGCGCGGCGCTGAATTTCATCAAGTAAAAGTAGGAAATGGCGTGCATTCATTTCCGCGTATCGTCAATAATAAAGTTATCCTAATTTACGAAGATGTGAATCACCCGCCGGATTTATGGAAAATAAATTTAGAAAACGGAATGGCGCTTCAAGCAACAAAGTCTTTGGAAGAAGATTTGAATTTTGACGCGCCGCAAGAAATTTCCTATTCAAGCATAGATGGCGCGCAAGTTCCCGCCTTGTTGTTTCGCGGACAAAGCGCTTGCGCCGTGATTGATATTCATGGCGGACCGAACTGGCATGTGCAAAATTTATGGAATCCATTTGTGAGTGAAGCGCTGGCAAAGGGCTGGAGCGTGTTACAGCCCAATTATCGCGGCTCAACGGGTTATGGAAAAAAATGGCAAAACGCAAGTAGATACGACATGGGCGGCGTGGACACAGATGATTGCGCGGCGGGCGTGAAATATTTAATTGAAAATAAAATCGCCAATCAATTTGTAGCGACGGGGCGAAGTCACGGCGGTTTTTTGACGATGTGTTGCTTGACCAATTATCCCGCCTTATTCGCAGGCGGCTCGGCCATCGTACCGTTTTTGAATTGGATAAAATCGCACTACGAATCGCGCGAAGATTTACAACACTGGAACATCGAAAACATGGGCGATCCTGAAATGAATAAAGAATTATGGATAAAACGCTCGCCCTATTTCTTTTTAGATAAAGTCAATGCGCCCGTGCAAATGATTTGCGGCGGAAACGATCCGCGTTGCCCCGCCAGCGATTCGATTGACGCGCGCGATAAGTTAATTGAATTAGGAAAAGAAGTAGAATTATTGTTATACCAAGATGAGGGGCATTCGTTTTTGAAGATGGAAAATATAATTGATTCGGAACTGAGGCGAATTGAGTTCTTGGAGAAAGCTCTGACAATGGACGACGGACGATAGACCGCCACTGAGGAAATATGGAAGCGTTAAAGTTTTTATCTGACGATGATGTGAAAGCCATGCACGAAGCGACGATGAAAGTAATGAGTGAAGTGGGGATCATTTGGACGCATCAACCGAGTTTGGATATTTTATTGAGCGCGGGCTGTAGTATGAACGGCAATCGGATTTGTATGCCGGCAGACTTGGTAATGGATTCAATCGCCAAAGCCAATAAGCGTCCGCAGATTCGCGGACGCAATGGCACAATCAATAAACTTGGAAGCGGCGAACTATTTTTTCATAACCTCGGCGGCGCCAGAGATGTGTTCGATGCGCGCACAGGCACGCGCCACGCCGCCACAGTGGAAGATTGTATCAGTGCCATTCGCGTTTTAGACGCACTGCCAAATTGCAATAACGTCACCCCGTTTTTCACGCCGCCTGATGTGGCTAATGAAATGATGGCGTTACACATGTATCGGCAGACATTATCCAATACCACCAAGCCTGTGCAAGGACCCGGCATTCAATTTGGTCACGACGTGAAGTATGCAGTTGAAATGGCGGCAGTGATTGGTATTCAACCGCACGAATTAACGCTCTCGCTTTCGCCAGTCAGCCCGCTCACTATGCACGACGTGGCGGCGCAAGCCATTATGGATATGGCGAATGCAGGCGTTATTCACGCCAACCTCCCCGCCCCAACTGGCGGCGCAACCTCGCCAATGACCATCACGGGAAGCCTCGTGCAACAAAGCGCCGAGTCGCTGGCGCCGTTGGTGTTGGCGCAACTTATCAATCCGGGTTGCGGCGTGATTTATTGCGGGCGCTTAGGCTTGCTAGAGCCGCGCACTGGCTTGATTTGGGGCGGCGTAGAACTTGGCATCTCATCCGCAGGCACGGTGCAACTTGGGCATTATTATGGATTCTCGGTCAACGTATATGGATTTTCGACCAACGCGCACACGTTGGACGCGCAGAACGCTTTTGAACGCGGACTCAACGCCTCTCTCCCCGCTCTGGCAGGGGCAGACGAACTCTCGGGCATTGGCGAAATGGAAGCAGGCGTGATGGGTTCGTTTGCTCAAATGGTTTTGGATAATGAACTCGCCAAAAGCGTGCATCGCCAAAGACAAGGTCTATCCGCCGACGCCGATCATTTGGCGTTAGAAGTTATTAATACAGTAATGAATACCAACAGAAATTATTTAGCCAGCAAGCATACGCTCAAACATTTACGCGCCGGCGAAATGGCATTGACTAAACTAGCAGAACGCAACTCATGGGATACCTGGGAAGAAAAAATGAATCGCAAACAAATGGCAGATTACGCCGCCGATGAAGCCGAAAGAATTTTGAAAGAACACATCGTCGAGCCATTGAGTCCGCAACAAGAAGCGGAGTTGGATAAGATTATGCTGGCGGCGGAGAAGGATGTTGTCAAGAAAAAGTGAGTTGAAGGTTGAAGGTTGAAAGAAGCGAAATAAAAGGAGAACAAATGCTCAAACAAGCTCATGCAATTTCAGAAGAATTAATCGAATGGCGGCGTGATTTTCACATGCACCCCGAAGTTGGTTTCGAGGTCCAACGCACAGCGGGGATTGTGGCAGACGAGTTAGAAAAAATGGGGTACAGAGTCAAGCGCGGGGTAGGAAAGACCGGCGTTGTCGCCGAGATGGGCGAAGGCGGCAAAGTCATCGCTATTCGCGCAGATATGGACGCGCTTCCTATCCTTGAACAAAATGATACCGAGTACGTCTCGCAGGAGGCCGGCAAAATGCACGCCTGCGGACATGACTCGCATACCGCGATGGCTTTAGGCGCGGCAAGAATTTTGGCAAAAGAAAAATTAAATGGGCGCGTGCGCTTTTTATTTCAACCCTGCGAAGAAACTTGTGACGAAGAAGGCAAAAGCGGCGCGCAAAGAATGTACGATGAAGGTGCAGTTGAAGGCGTGGATTACGTCATCGCGCAACATGTTGACCCGACCCAGCCGCTTGGAACGATTGCTATTACCGAAGGTCCCAGCGGCGGCGGCGTGGATACTTGGTATGCAACCATCATCGGCAAAGGCGGGCATGGCGCATACCCGCACACCACTGTAGACCCTTTTGTTCTATTGGCGCAAGTGATCAATGGACTCAATGCAATCGTCTCACGCAGACTCGATCCATACGCGCCTTCTGCGATCAGCATTGGCGTAATCAACGGCGGCTTCGCGGAAAATGTTATTCCGGATAAAGTTGAAATGAAAGGCACGATTCGATTTACGTCTCTCGAAGTGCAAAAGCAAATCCGCGAAGAAGTGCGGCGCGTCTTTGAAATCGCCAAAACGCTCGGCGGAAATTATGAACTGGGCTTCATCTTCGGCGGTATGCCATTGATCAACGATAAATATGTTTCGGAAGCAATCGGTCAGGTGGGCGCAGATTTGCTCGGAAAAGATAACGTCCACGAAATGCAAAAAACTTTGGGCGCAGAAGATTTCCCTGAATTTCTCAAAGATGCGCCGGGCGCAATGTATATGCTCGGCACAAAAATTGAAGGGCGCGAAGTGTACGAACTCCATCACCCCAAATTTGATTTAGACGAAAGAGCGCTTCCGATTGGCACAGCCATATTGGCAGAAACAGCCCTGCGTTTTTTGAACTCCTAAGTTATTCAAGAGATTAGGATTTGATTAAGAGGCGGTAATAAACCGCCTCTTTTTGTTCTCTGAATACAAAGGAAAAATATGCAGAACACAAAACTAGCTCTGATAATTACGCTGTGTTTTATCTCCGCTTGTGGAGCAAACCCAGCTACGCCTGCAAACATTATCGCTACACACACTGAAACCTCGGCAAATACGCAAACGCTTACGCTTACGCCAACTGCCGCCTCAACGCTCGCGCCTCTTCCAACCGCCACGCCGATTCCACATCCAATGAGCATTATCGCGCTACGCAACGGAGAATATCCGGGCAGTGAAATTACAATTGTCAAGGAATTGGAGCGCGGTTCAAATTACAAAAGGTATTACGTTTATTATCTTTCTGAAGGCTTGAAAATCTACGCGCTGTTGACCATACCAAATGGCGAACCGCCAGCCGGCGGATTCCCCGCGATTGTTTTCAATCATGGATATATCCCGCCGGACGTATATCGTACAACCGAAAGATACCTTGCTTATGTAGATGAAATTGCCAAAGCCGGTTATGTGGTCTTTCGCATTGATTATCGCGGGCATGACGCCTCTGAAGGCGAAGCGACCGGCGCGTATGGAAGCCCGGGTTATCAAATTGACGTATTAAACGCAGTTGCTTCGATCAAAAAATTGCCTGAAGTAAACCCCGAAAAAATCGGCATGTGGGGACATTCAATGGGAGGTTATTTAACCTTACGAACAATGGTGATCTCTAAAGATGTGAAAGTCGGCGTGATTTGGGCTGGCGTGGTTGCCTCATATCCGGAAATGCTCTACAACTGGCGTAGAACAGGTTCATTCACACCCTCGCCAAGTTCACGCGGCATCGGCTGGCGCGACGCATGGCTGGAACAGTATGGCGCTCCTGAACAAAACCCAGCCTTCTGGGATTCTATTTCAGCCACATCGTATCTTGCCGATTTATCTGGTCCCTTGCAGTTGCATCACGGTACGGAAGATGAAGACGTGCCCTTAGCCTTCTCCATCCGCCTTGCCGAACAAGCGCGCGGGGCAGGTCAAATTGCGGATTTATATACCTACGCCGGAGATAACCACAATATTTCTGAAAATTTCAATCTCGCCATGCAAAGGACAATTGATTTTTTTGACGCCTATCTAAAATAGCCTGCCGCAATTATTTGTCAAAATGCAGGATCGTCAAGTTGCCGTCAAACGAATGCGCGATTTGTTCAGGGATATTTCCCAAAGTGTCGGCTACTCGTTTCCTTGAACCAAAGCCCGGCAAAACGATAAAAGAACTGAGCGATTCTTCCTCCAGTTTTTCAGGAGTTGTTTGGTTGGACAACGCTTCAATCGTCACGGGCTGACTAGTCTCACGCGCCGCGACCAACGCTTCAATTATTTGAACATAGCTTTTATGCGCGAAAATATGCAATGGCACATTCAACGCTTGCGCAATGGTCAAGTTTGCCTGTAACATCCTTTGGACTGCAATCGGCGGCACAGACTTGGCAGGCACAATGAACATCACGCGTTGCATACTGTTCAACGGCAAGGGCAATTTCCCGATCATCACCGGCGTATCCGAGCCCCAAATCACTTCATCTAACACAGAGCCTAAGACATTTTCGCGGAAGGTGCGTTTACCGCGCCAACCCATCATAATCAAAGAAGCGCTTTCCTCGTGAGCGGTATGCAAAATTCCTTGAGCGTGCGTCGCCGCCAAACGAGGAATCAATTCGATGTGAGTCTCAGGATCATGCAGAGACTCGTTCACCTTATCCAATTCGCTTTTATGCAGTATCAAGCTGTTTGGAGCATTGCCGCCTTTATCGCTGGCGACGCTCACGGCTAAAATTTTCCCTTTTGACGAATGAGTCAATAAGCTAGCCAAGGCAACCAAACCTTCAGAATGTTTCGCATCCGCCACCGGAACGAGGACTCTGCCAAAGAGCGGAATCTGCTCTTCGTCGGCGGAAGCAGTTTGCAGGTCGGGCGCGAAGCGCTGGACGATTAATGGAGAAGTGATCGAGGTGAGCAAAATCATCAAGATGGCGGCGTTGAATAAGGTCGAGTCAAAAAGTCCAGTTTCCAAACCAATCACTAAAGTTGGGATGGTGACGGCGGCTTGCGCATGTGACAGCCCGTACACCGTCCAGAATTCCGCTTTGGTGTATTTGTAAATTTTTGCGGTAAGCCAAGCCGCGATCAGTTTTGAGACGTAAGCTACAATCGTCACGCCAATGGCGACAACAATTGTTTCCGGACTTTTGAGAAATGTCAATGGATCGGTGATGAGACCGCTATACAAAAGAAAAACGGGGATAAAAAACGATTCGCCGATGAATAAAACATGGCTGGTCACCGGGCTGTGGCGCGGCAACATTGAATTGACGGCTAAGCCTGCGATGAACGCGCCAACTACTTCATGCACGCCGATCGCCTCGGCGACAAATGCGGCGACAAACAAGACGACGATAACGAATTGAAACTCCAAGGCGCGGACTTTGAGAAATTGAAAAACTATTTTTCCTAAACGCGGCAAGCCAAAGATAATCACAGCCGTAAAAATGACGAGCATGACGAGCAATTGCACAAAATAACCAAGCGTGATTCCGCCGCCAGTTTTACCGCCCAGCACTACCGCCAAGACGATAAAAGCGCCAATGTCCGTTAAGACCGTCGCGCCGGTCGTCACGGCGACGGCTTCGTTACGAGTAACGCCAAGTTTGGTGAGGATCGGAAAGGCAATTAATGTGTGGGAGGCAAAGGCAGAGCCAAGCAAGATCATACCGAGCCAATCCAGCCCGAGAATGTAGCCAAGCCCCATGCCCATCAATTGCGGGAACATGAAAGTGATCAAGCCGAAGACCAAGGCGCGCGCGCGCACCTTCATAAACTGATTGATATCTACTTCCAGCCCGGCGCTGAACATGAGATAGACCAAGCCAATTGTAGATAAAAATTGAATGCGATCGTTATCTGCCAACAAGCCGAATCCATGCGGTCCGATCAACATGCCGCCGATGATGATGCCGATAATGCCGGGGAGTTTCAGCCTTTCTGAAATCAACGGCGTAACGAGGATCATCGCCATGATCACCAGAAAGAAGCCTACGGGTTTTGAGAAAAGTTCGAGGAGCGAATGCATGGGTCTGAAAATCCTTGGTAAATAATAAGTCGCAATTGAGGTTGGGATTTTAATTCAGGATGACGATACAGGCTAGCGCCGCTACTTCATAAAAGGGCGGTAAAATTATTTCATGTCTTCGGAACTTGTGGGTCAAATTTTATTAAATCAATACCGCGTGGATGAGCATATCCGCTCCACGCCATTCGGCGATTTATACCGCGCCACCGATACGCGCAATAATAAATATCTCGGCTTAACCCAACTGCCCAAAAGCGCCTCAAACAACAGCGAAGTTATCAAAGAATTGGAAAATATTGCGGGGCAACTTCGCAATATGACCATCCCAAATGTTGCCGCCTATCACGGAGTCTTTCAAACGCCGCAACATGCTTTCCTACTCGAAGATTGGATTGATGGACCAACTCTGCGCGATGTCTTGAACAAGAATCCAGTCACTGTTCAGGAAGCGCTGATATTTACGAAAGCGCTTTGCAACATCCTCGAATCTCTACACAAACGAAACTTCTTGTATCTCAATCTCATTCCCGAGTTTGTTCACGTCAATCAACAAGGCGAAATTTTCTTAAGTGGGCTAATGGGTTGCGGTCTAAACGGTGAAAAAAACTTCACCACGCTGAACAAATTCTCGCACTTGCATCTTGCGCCCGAGCAATTCACCGGTCAAGCGCTCTCCCCCGCCAGCGATATTTATTCGCTCGCCATCCTCATTTACCAACTCACCACCGGCGCGTGGATCAACGGCAAAGCCGCCCCCAAAACCAGCGAGGCAATTCGCAAAGCCCAACTTGAAAATATTCCGCCCGCGCCGATCAGCCTCAACCCAAGCATTCCTGATAATTTTTCGCGCATGACGCTCTGGGCGCTTCGTAAAAAACCGGAAGATAGACTCAAAACCACAACTGAGCTTTTATCTTCTTTGACTCTCGCCGCCCAAACAAGCGTGGATGCGATTCCGCCTCAGATCACGCCGCAGGCGGGTCCGGTCACTTGGGCATTGCTGAACGAATGGCAGTTTCTCCCTACTCTTAAACCAAATCTCATCGCGCAAGACCTGCCCCCTTTACACGACCGCCTCGCCAATCTTGACGAGCCAAAATCCAAAAAGCAGATTTCACGAAATCGCTTCGTGCCAATTTTCCTATTCTTATTGATCGCTGGATTTGCTTCGCTCTTTTGGTTTGTAAAGCCCGCGCCAGTCATCGTCCCAACGCCGATTCAAGTTACGCCCTTCGTCGCGGATTTCACCGCCGAACCCAGCATTACCCCCTCCCCTAGACCCACGCTGGAAAACGGCGGACGAATCGCCTACACTTGCACGCGGGGAGATTACAACCAAATCTGCATGGTCAATCGTGACGGCACAAATCCCATTCAATTGACGGATATGGACGCCAGCAACTATTACCCGATCTTCACGCCCGACGGCGCTTCGCTACTTTTCGCCTCCAACCGTAACGGGGCTTTTGATTTATATCTTTTACAATTCTCCGCAAAGCAACTCATCCAATTGACGCAAAACGTCGGCAATGTGATCTCGCCAGATTATTCGCCAGACGGTCGGCAAATTGTCTTCGCCAATAAAGTTGGCGAAGAAAAAACTGCGATTTGGATGGTCAACGCGGATGGGTTGAATCCGCGCTTGGTGTACGCCGGCGTAGATGAAATCGTGGCTGTCGCTTGGTCGCCGAATGGCGAAAAAATCGCCTACGCCATGTCTATTGGCGTGCCGCAAGAATATGAAATTTTCATCATGGATACAAACGGTAAAAATCATGCGCGCGTTTCAGAGGGGTTACAAGGCATTGGCGGCAGTATTGATTGGGCGCCAGACGGCAGGAATCTATTAATCTACGCCGGTCCATATAACGATAAAGACATCTTCAAATTAGATATTAACACGCTGGCGGTTACGCAATTGACTGACGGCGGAAATAACGCAGGCGGAGCGTATTCGCCGGATGGAAAATACATCGTCTTCAATTCGCTCAGAAACGACGATCAAGCCGATTTATACATTATGCGCGCCGACGGAACCAACCAAGTGCAACTGACGAATAATCCAGAACCAGATTGGGGAGCAAGTTGGATCGAATAAGGCGGAGAAAATGTAAAAGTAAAGCGGAACAATTTACAGCTAGGCAGGGACGTTTCAGTCCGATAAAGTTTCGGCAACTCCAATTCCAAAATATGATTTTTATAACTTCAAGGGGGGATTTCAATCACAAATTTGTATATTTTCAACCAAAACTTGCGCGCCTGAAAACCTTTACATGTGGTTTTTTTAATGTATGATTGACTTATCAATGGCGTTTTTCGCGGCTCGTCCACCGCGGGAGGCGCTGTTCATCTTTAATCCCTGTATTGAAAGGAAGTTTTATGAATGTCCAAGCAACCAAGTTCTTATCTGTCTTCTAAGTTGGAAGGTCGCCTGAAAGCCGATAAAAGCGGAAACAGCATTTTTGCAATTACGCCCATTAACAAGGGTGAGTTGATTGCCGTTTTCGGCGGCGTTGTATATGAATGGGAGACCTTTATCCACCTACCCGAACGTGAGCGTATGTTATGCATCCAAGTCGAAGATCGTCATTTCTTGGTGCCGCGCCCCATTGGTGAGGGAGATTATGTCAATCACTCGTGCAATCCGAATGCAGGTCTTTCGGGCCAGATTGGACTAGTTGCCATGCGCGACATCCGAATCGGCGAGGAAGTTTGTTTTGATTACGCCATGAGCGATACGATGGCGTATGATGAATTTGAATGTTTATGCGGCGCGCCCACTTGTCGCGGTCAGGTTGGCGGAAATGACTGGAAGCGCCCCGAACTGCAAAAACGCTACGCAGGTTATTTTGCTCCGCACGTTCAGCGCAAAATAGACGCGCAGAAAGCCGAGCAAAAAGCTTTCGCCAAAGCCTTACGCTCGACCAAGACGCAAAAATTTGGGACAAAAGTTGCCGCCCCAATTTACAAGTAAGTGAAGCATAAAAAAGCCTTGTGAAATCACAAGGCTTTTTTTATTTAACACAGGTTTTGCTTTAGGCTTTCGGACCGGCTTCGGCAATCTCTTTCGGAGAACGATCCGCATACTTTGCGAAGTTATCTATAAAGCGTTTGGCTAGCTCTTTATAGTTTTTTGTATATGCGGATTTATCCGCCCAGGATGAAGACGGGTCTAACACTTCCGCCGGCACGTCTGGGCAGGTTGTCGGCGTTTCGTAGCCGAAAACTGGATCAACGCTAAATTTTGCGCCATTGAGCTTTCCGCTCAATACGGCGGCTAACAAAGCGCGGGTATGCTTGATCGAAATCCGCTTGCCGACTCCATAAGGACCGCCCACCCAGCCGGTGTTCACCAGCCAACAAGTCACGTTATGTTGTTCAATGTTTTTCTTGAGCAATTCCGCATATTTGGAAGGATGGTGGATCATAAAGGGCGCGCCGAAACAAGCGCTGAACGTCGCCTGCGGCTCTTTGCCTAGCCCGGCTTCCGTGCCAGCTAATTTGGAGGTATAGCCGGAAATAAATTGGTACAAAGCTTGATTCGTATTCAACTTAGCGATCGGGGGCATTACGCCAGTAGCGTCACAAGTGAGGAAGATGATGTTCTTCGGGTGTCCAGCGGATTTTTCCGGAACGGCGTTATTGATAAATTCTAATGGGTAAGATGCGCGGGTGTTTTCGGTGAGCGAATCGTCGTTCAAGTCAATTTGCCTGGTCGCTTCGTCATAAGGGACATTTTCAAGGACTGTTCCAAAACGGTGCGTGGTGGCGAAAATCTCAGGCTCAGCCGAGGCGGATAAACCGATTGTCTTAGCATAGCAACCGCCTTCAAAGTTGAAAATGCCGTTCGCGCTCCAACCATGTTCATCGTCGCCAACGAGACGGCGCGAAGGGTCGGCAGAAAGAGTGGTTTTGCCAGTGCCGCTCAATCCAAAAAACAGGGCGACATCATCTTTATCGTCTGGATTTACGTTAGCGGAACAGTGCATCGGCATTACGCCCTTAAGCGGCAAAATATAATTCAACACGGAGAAGATACATTTTTTCACTTCGCCGGCGTATTGCGTATTGCCGATAATGATCAATTTCTTTTCAAAGGAAACCAGAATAAACGTCTCACTGCGCGTGCCGTCATCTTCCGGCGAGGCTTTGAAAGCGGGCAAGTCCAGCACGGTAAATTCAGGGATAAAGTTCTGATATTCTTCCAGCGTTTGCGGTTCCAAAAACATGTTGCGGATGAAGTGTGAGTGCCAGGCGTATTCAGTCACGAAGCGCACCGCCAAACGATGCGCCGAATCGGCGCCTGCGTATACATCCTGCACAAAGACATCTTTGCCTTTGACGAATGCTTTCATCTTTTCAAACAAAGCGTCAAACTTGGTTTCCTCAAAAGGCTTATTTTGACCCCACCAAATATTGCCTTCAGAATCAACATGCTTGACGATAAATTTATCATTAGCGCTACGCCCCGTGTGCTTGCCAGTGTGCGCCACAAACGGACCTTCCAGCGCGAGGTGTCCTTCGCGGCGACAGATCGCTTCTTCAACTAAGGACTCAGTCGCCAAGTTCCAATAGGCATTCACATCGGTAATGCCCACTTTAGCAAGATCGTATTTTGCCTTGCGGGCTTGGGCAACAGATTGTGCCGGGGAAGTCAAATTTTGAGAATTGGTCATAAACGCTCCTTTTATTTCTGAAATTTAGAGTTAAAACACAAAATCTGGTCAAAGCTAAATTTTGACCAGATGTGTCGGCAGACCTGTGAAAACAGCGAAGCGATTCAGCCGAATAGTCAGCAGGTTCATAGGGTTAATTATACACAGCGAAACTATCAATTACTCGCAAGTAACCGAAGCCTGAGGGACTTCTTTTGCTAAAAGCCAGTTTTTTTCAAATTCTTGTACGTACAATGCCGCAATTTCAGGATTATCTAAAATGACAACGTTTTCATCATTTTCTTCGTCCGCGCTGGAAGAGTAATTCAGGGAACCAGTGACAACAATTGCGTTGTCAATAATTATGATTTTATCGTGCAAAAAACTGCTCTCGTTGCCATCGCGGCGCACATTCACGCCCGCGCAAATGAAAGTTTTCAATTCCGAGCCGGCGCTATTGCTTCCAAAAGTTTCATAAATGCCTTTTAAGTCCACGCCGGCTTTAGCGCGGTCAATCATCGCCTGCGCCAGCGGATAATCCGTAAAGCTGAACGCCAAAAAGCGGATGCTCGTTTTCGCGTCTTTGACGAGCGCAATCAACTTATCCACCGCACGGTCTTCGGCTGAAAATAAAATTTGAATTGGCGTACCGTCCAAAATTGCCCACTGCGTATTGACCGTTGAAGGCGCGCGCGGACCGAATTGCCCGCTCCACATTTCTTGAAATTCGCGCTCGTAAATATAAGCAATATCCCTAGAACGAATCACCAACACATTATTGTTTTGCTTGAAAATTCCATTGACGGTGATATTGGTTGAGCCAGTCCAGACGATCTCTTGATCAAAGATCCAAAACTTATTGTGCATCAAGGAAGTGCGCCCGTCATCTTTAAGCTCGATGCCGGCTTGCGCCAACATGGCAAATTGACCTCGCCCGGGTTGCGTATCATAGTTCAAGCCATTTTTATCGTCCGCCATCCACTTTACGTCCACGCCGCGATTCTTAGCGTTAATCAAAGCCTGCGCTACCGGCGTTAGATTAAACTCAAACGAAGCGATGTGAATACTACTTTGCGCCGCGTCAATTAAATGAATTATTTTTTCTTCAATCGAACCGGCTATATTTTCGGGGTCATTAATCACGAGCGGATCGGTGAAATAAACCTCCCACCATTGCGCGGCAACAGGCGCCGTGAGAGGGATTTCAGTAACGACAAACGGAGTCGGCGTAACGATAAACGGCGTATCGGTAACAGGCACAATCACGTTCGGCGTTTCTGTAATTGGAATAATAAAAGGCGGCGGCGTTTCCGTAATATAAAAAGGGATTTGCGTAACCGCCTGCGCATAAGGCGTGCTGAATTGATCCACCGGCGCGCAAGCGGCAAGCATGAGCAGAAGCAACGACCAGCTAAATAAGCGTTTCATCAAGTTAAATATACTGCGCTATTCGAGCGCGGTATATCTATTATTCTAAATTGGAGAAATCTTGCGGCGTTCCCAGCGGATATGAAACTGCGCCATCCGCAATTCGTTTGATCAACCCGCCCAGCACCGAACCCGCGCCAACTTCCAGATAAGTATTAATTCCCTGCGCCGACATATACTTGACCGATTCAGTCCAGCGCACGCGCGATTGCATTTGATCCATCAAGTCGGCGCGCGCGGCAGACGCACCTGCCAACGGCTGGGCATGGACATTGCCAACGACGGGGATTTGCAACGCTGAAAAATTCGCTTGGTTGACGGCATCGTTCCATTCAGTTTGAATCGAATCCATCAACGGGGAATGCGCGGCTATCGAAACCGCTAAAGGCACGGCGCGTTTCGCACCTGCCGCTTTCGCGCCGCTCATGGCTCTTTCCACTGCGGCTTTCGCGCCAGAGATCACGACCTGCCCGGGGCAGTTATCATTGGCAACTTGAACCAACTCCCCTTCCGCGCTGGCGGAGGCGCAAACTGCGTCTAATGTGGGAATATCCACGCCTAAAATTGCCGCCATGCCGCCCGGAGCAAGTTCGCCGGCGCGCTTCATCAATTCGCCGCGCTTGCGGACGAGGCGCAAGCCATCGGCGAAGGAAAGCGCTCCAGCGGCGGCGAGAGCCGATAACTCGCCGAGGGAATGCCCGGCAAGCAGAGCAGGCTTGAGGTCCGGGTGAAGATGCGTGAAGGCGCGGAAAGCCGCCATTGAATGTAAAAAGAGCGCGGGCTGAGTATTGATCGTCTCGTTCAATTCTTCCGAAGCGCCTTCAGTCATCAATTTGGAAAGCGCGAAGCCAAGAATTGCATCGGCTTCTTCAAAGGTTTGCTTGACGATTGGATAGGCTTCGGCGAGTTCCTTGCCCATGCCGATAGTTTGCGAGCCTTGCCCGGGGAAAACGAACGCGGTTGTTGATAAATTGATTTTCATATAATCTCCACGCTGATTAAAACACAAACGGGTCGTGATTGTCACGACCCGTTGAGTTTACTCGCTGGCTTTCTTTTCTTTTTTGACCTGAATAACTTCACGGCCATCATAAAAACCGCAACTGGAGCAAACGGTGTGCGGCAGGCGCATGGAGCCGCAGTTGGAGCAGGAAACAAGATTTCGCGCTACCAAAGCATCTTGTGAGCGGCGGCGATCGCGGCGGCCCTTGGAATGCTTGCGCTTGGGATGTGGGGTCATGGAACTTTCTCCTTTTACATACAGCAGACGGGCGATCTGCCCGTCTGTTTGATTATGAACTAAGCGGGGGGATTATATCGGCAGGCGGCGGATGCGTCAAGGAATTGGCTTGTCGGCTTCGTTTATTTCTTCCGTCGCCAACTCTTTATACACCTCAACAATCTGCACGGCGATCTTTTCCCAAGCGTAGTCTAAGGCGTAGGTAGCGGCATGCAGGCTCATGGTTGCGCGAAGCGCGGCGTTATTGAGCAAGATCGTCAG
>JADLCG010000028.1 GCA_020847355.1 Anaerolineales bacterium
AAACCGCCTCCAACTAATCCTTACCGATAATTTAAACCATGAGTTATCAGAATTTGACGCAAGCGCCTGGAATTCTCTCCAAATTATTCGCAACCCCAAGCCGTTGGGATTTGCGCAAAACCACAACCAAGCCTTTAAGCGCGCAGAAGGCGAGTATTTCGCCATCTTAAATCCAGATTTAGTATTCACAGAAGCGGTTTTTGAAAAATTAATTAACAAATTAAGCGCCGATCAAGTAGATATCATTGCCCCCAAAATCGTAGATTCGCAAAACGTCACACAAGATTCGTTTCGTAGTTTGCCGACTCCCCTTCAGTTAATTAAGCGGCGCTTATCTGCCGAGCAAACCGAATTGTTCCAAGCGGATTCGCGCGGGCTGATTCATCCCGATTGGATCGCCGGAATGTTTCTATTAATGAAATCAGAAACTTATCGCCAATTAGGCGGCTTGGACGAAAAATTCTTTCTCTATTTTGAGGATGTTGATTTTTGCACGCGCGCCAGACTCAATCAATTACGCCTAGCGGTTGACGTACAAACGCAGGTACAACACGACGCTCAACATTCCAGCCGAAAGAAACTATATTATTTATTCCTGCATTTACAAAGCGCCGTGCGTTTCTTTACTTCTCAGACCTACAAGGCGGCGCGGCGCATAAAACAAGAGAGCGACGTTTCCCCATAGCAACAATCTTATCAAACTCTGATAAACTATTCCGCATGTCTAATGCCTTCCTTGAAAACAATTTACTACTCCCGTTTTTGACAAGCCTACTAGCCAGTTTTGGGTTCAGCATTCCCTGCGCCCTACTTGCGCAAAAATTAGGGATTGTAGATATTCCTAACTCTGCCCCGCATAAAAAGCACAGCCGCCCCACCCCGCTAGCCGGCGGATTTTTAATCGTCTGCTCGTTCATCCTATCGGCGCTTCTTTTCCGAGCATGGCTCACCACTGAAATACTGGCAATTTTTTCAGCCGCGTTCGTCATTTTTATCTTCGGGCTTTGGGACGACATTCGTAGGCTTTTCGCCTTACAGAAATTACTCGGTCAAATCCTAGCCGCAACCATTCTCATAGTTTTCGGAGTGCAGGTTCATTTTGTCGCCAATTTTGCCGCAGAGGGATATTTTCTACCATCCAGCGCAGAATTTCTAAACCTTTTCATCACTTACTTTTGGCTGATTGGCATTACCAACGCCTTCAACATGATTGACAGCATGGACGGCATTGTAGCTGGCTTAGGCGCAATCGCCTCAGCCTTCTTCATGATTGCAACCTACTTGGCTGGGCAATCTACTCTCGCCTTTTGGTCGGCGATTCTGCTAGGCGTCAACATTGCGCTATATTTTTGGAACGGCATAAAATCGCGTTTTTTTCTCGGCGATTCAGGCGCGCAAACTATTGGTTTTTTATTAGCCAGCATGGCAATCATGTACAACCCTTTAGATCGCAATCCAACCTCCTCGTGGATTGTGCCAATTATGTTATTAAGCGCCCCAATTTTCGACACCACCTTAGTCGTAATTTCTCGCATCCGCAAAAAACAACCTATTGGCAACGGGCGGCGCGATCATACTTACCATCGCTTAATCGCGCTCGGTTTATCTCAAAAATATGCCGTTCTCGTCTTACATACCTCTGCATTTCTGGTTAGTTGTCTTGCGTTTATCACTTTACAACTCTCCCCCAGTTTTGCATTAACTTTTTTTCTAATTGCCAGTTTAGCCGGCTTCCTCGCCTTGCTCTGGCTTAGCTCTAAACAGACTCTTGATGAATAAAGCTCTAAAACTACCCGCCTATCTTAGCCTTTGGATTATTGGCGCGTTCATTTCTGGAATTGCCTTTTTCAAGCCGCTAAACAAATCTTTGATTGAGCATTCCGCTCGACAGATTTCAATCTTTTTGGGATTAAGTCTTTTTGTTTTCGCGCTTCTCTACTTAACCGCCAAATTGGTCAAACAACCTGAACAAGCTCAACGCCTCTGGCAATTTTTCATAAATAGCAATCGCTTCTATCTCTTATTTTTTCTTTTAGGCTTTACAACGACGATCCTATTGCTTTTACCGCCCTATCGTCTTGGAGATATATTCTCGTATATTTTTCGTTTACGCCCAATCTTAATTTGGCTTTCAATTAACGCCGGAGCGACTATTTACATCTTCGTCGTTGAAAGAACAACAACTTCTCTTAAATCAATTATCGCTACAAATCAACTTGCTCTAAAAATTGGGGCTATAGCTCTCGGCATTTTTATCTTAATCTGCGGTCTAATCGCTCTCACCGGTATTGGCATTCAACGCCCTGAAGATTATTGGTACGGGGCAGGCGCCCCCATTTTAGGAATACAAACGCTCCTTGCTTTAGGCATTGGAGGGTTATTCTTAAACGTTGAAACAAATGCCGCTCCAAAGAAATCCGCTCAACTTGAAATCGCTATTTGCATAATTCTATTCATTTTCACAGCGGTCTTATGGATACGCGAACCCGCGCGGGCAAACTTCTTCATGCCCGATACGGCTAAAAACGCCTTATATCCATATTCAGACAGCGCCACCTTCGATATAGGCAGTCAATTCGCCTTAATTGGTCAAGGGCTTTTCAATGGCGCTTACTTTGATCGCGCGTTATATAGTTCCTTTTTGATTTATCTGCACAATCTTGCCGGGCAAGACCTAGAAAAATTATTAAATCTCCAAGTAGTTTTATATTCAATCTTTCCCATAATTATCTATCTAATCGGAAAAGAACTCCATAGCCGCTCGCTGGGTATCTCAGCCGCAGTATTGGCTTCTCTACGCGGCGCAAACAGCATCACCGTTGCCGCCTGGGTGGATTTAGCCAGCCCAAAAATGTTGCTCACCGATTTTCCCACTGCAATCGGCGTCGCTCTTTTTCTATTATTCGCTATCAAGTGGTTCAAAAATTCTTCAAGATTAACCTTTGCAATTCTGGCGGGCGGAGCTTTAGGTTTAACCTTAATGCTTCGTACGCATGTCCTTTTATTATTTCCAGCCTTAGCCATATTCACCATTCTCCTGAAATCACGGTTGACGTGGAAACGCATCATATTCGGCATTCTCCTAGCCTCTTTAGGCATGGTCGCCGCCACCACCCCATGGGATCTGAGAAATCTAAAAAACGGAAATCCCATGTTTTACGTTTATTACTATCGTATCCAAACCATTCTAGAACAGCGTTATCAGAATCAAGAAAGTAGCGGTCATAGTTCCAACTTAGTCGAAGAAAAATCTCACAAAAAGGTCAATTCAAACTCACCCGCTATTCATACGCTTCAATTATTTAGTGAAGAAACGCCAATTTGCCACCCCGAAAAACAGGCTTGCAAGATTGCCAATCATTTTTTTCACAATTTAATTTCATCATTCTTGTTTTTACCAACCTCTTTGACATTTGACGATTTATGGAATACGGTCAAAGTGATCTCGCCGTACTGGCAAGCGGGATGGACCGGAACAGGTCTAAATATCCAATTAGCTATTTTCATCCTAATCAATCTATTCTGCGTGGCGCTAGGCATTGGGACGGCATGGGAAAAGAAGCGCTGGATTGGAATTTTCCCGCTTTGGGTTTTCCTAATTTATATCGGCGCGAACGCCTTAGGGCTAACATCTTCCGGGCGCTATATTGTCCCCGTTGATTGGATCGTCTGCTTTTATTACATTTTAGGCTTATTTCAAATCATGCTTTGGCTTTTGCGTTTAGCAAATCTGCTCCCCAACATGGATGATTTCCAATCTGCAAGTCAACGAACTCCATCGCCTCAATCCAAACCGACGCATTTATTTCTCTCAATTCTACTTATCTTCCTCCTAGGCTCCACCATTCCACTCTCTGAATTGCCGTTTAAACAAAGATATAAGGTCAAAGAGCCGAATGCTCTGCTGACCGAATTGTCAAAAGCCGGAGTTATTGAACAGGCCGGTTTTTCTTACAATGAGTTGGCCGATTTTCTAGCCGCTTCCAAGGCTAAAATAATTGAGGGCCGAGCGCTCTATCCACGTTACTATAAAGCCGGAAGCGGAGAGCCCGACACAAGCGCTTACTATCTACCTTTAGATTACTCGCGTCTGGTATTCACGCTAATCAGCCCCTACGCCATTAACGCGCAAGGTATTGTCGTAGCCAGCCAACAGCCTCCAAACTTTACCATGCAAGCCGTAGATGTGATCGTGATTGGCTGTGAAAATACGGAGCATTACGCGCCATTCATAGACGCTTTAGTAGTATTCACCGCTACCGACGCTGGATATGTTTACTTAAAATCGCCAGAACAGCGCTTAATTTGCACAGAATAAAATATCGGGAGATTTAATGAAATACTTTTTAGGGATAGACGTCGGTTCGTCTAAAACGCATGCGCTGATCGTGAACGAAAATGGGAAATGCGTTGGGTTTGGCAAAGCGGGCGGCGGCAACCATCAGAGCGCGGGATATGCGGGAACTGAACGCGCCATACGGCAATCTTTTGAACAAGCGCGAAGCGCGAGCGGCGTGGACTCCGCTCAAATTGCCGGAGCAGGCTTCGGCGTAGCCGGGTACGATTTTCCATCCGACCGAGAGGCGCACTTACTGGCAATTTCAAAATTGGGGTTAAGCTGTCCAGTTGAAGTGGTCAACGACGGCATCAATGGTTTATTGGCAGGCGCCACGCGCGGGATTGGCGTAAATGTAACTGCCGGTTCTTCAAATAATGCGCGCGGCAGAAATCGGCAGGGCAAAATTGGACGGATCGTTGGTAATGGCGCGGCTTTCGGAGAGTTTGGCGGCGGCTTGGAAATTACCTGGCGGGCGCTTCAGGCGGTCAATTACGCTTGGATCAAACGCGAGCCGGCGACAAGTTTGACCGCTATTTTTTTGGAAGCGACTGGCGCAAAGGACGAAACGGATTTAATGGAAGGTATTTCCAGCCAGCGTTATCATTTATTTCCGCATTTGGCAGTGAAGGTCTTTCAAGCGGCAAAAGCTGGAGATCGCGCCGCTTTTGAAATCGCACAATGGGCAGGGCGGGAGTTGGGTTGGATCGCCGTAGCAGTGGCGCGGCAAATTGAAATGGAGAATGAAGAGGTTGAAATTATTCAGGCTGGCAGTATTTATGAGGCTGGCGAAATTATTAGCGCGCCAATGAAAGCGCTAACGCTTGAGCATTGCCCAAAGGCAAAATTGATTCGTCTCGATGGTCCGCCGGTTGTGGGAGCCGTCATCCTCGGTATGGAGCAAGTCGCTTTTGACGGTTATCTTATTCGCAATGAAATAGTAAAAACCGCCAAAGCGCTGATGAACTAGAAAGCTTTGAGAATTGCTACGAGCAGTTCCCAAGTTTTAGCCAAAGAAGGGATATACAATTGCTCATCCGGCGAATGCGGATTTTCAATGGTGGGACCTAAAGAGATGGTCTCCAAGCCGCCGCACCGCTCGCTGATGATGCCGCACTCCAAACCGCCGTGAATAATTTCCACGCGCGGTTGTTGGTTAAAACGCTGTATATAAACCTGCGTAATTTTCTTCAATAAAGTTGAATTTAGATTCGCCTGCCACGGGGCATAGACTCCCCCGCGCTGATATGGCACGTTCGCCAATTCCGCTAGCGCCGCCACTTTGTCATTCAACTCATGCAGGCGCGAAAGAACCGAGCTACGATGCCCGCTGGCAATGCGGATACAATCCGCCTGCATTTCAACAACGCCGATATTATTGGAAGTCTCCACTGAATCTTGTAATTCAGCGGACATATTCGCAACGCCGTTCGGCAAAGCGACCAATAGCTTGATAAATCTACGCGTATCCGATGCGCTCAGCGCCGCAGGCTGGGGCACAATTATTTCTAAAGACAGTTTCAACTCTTTTTCGCTTTGGGCATATTCAGTTTGCAAAAGCGCTTCTAACTCAAGAACTTTCGTTTGAATCAGTTTAGCAAAATCCGGCGCGCAGGCAAAGCAGGCTTCCGCTTCTCGCGGAATAGCGTTACGCACATTGCCGCCGCGAAAAGAAATTAAGCGCAACGCGGATTCCTTTTGCAATATATCCAAAACGCGCGCCAAAACTTTATTTGCATTTGCGCGATTCTTATTAATATCTCCGCCGGAATGACCGCCCGCCAGCCCGTGCGCGCTAAGTTGAAAAAACGCCTGAGCGTTTGCGATCTGTTCTAACGCCAGCGGAAAATCCAAAGTCACGCCGCTACCGCCGGCACAGCCGATAATCAGAGAGCCTTCTGTTTCAGAATCTAAATTAATTAAAGTTTTTCCGGTAAGTAAAGTTGGGTCCAATTGACTCGCGCCCGTCAGACCAGTTTCTTCTTCCACCGTAAACAATAATTCCATTGGCGGGCGCGAAAGATTTACATCTTCCGCTAAAGCCAGCATCAAAGCCAGCGCGATTCCGTTATCCGCGCCCAAAGTTGTGCGGTCGGCTTTCAACCAATCTCCAGCGCGCACTAAATGGATTGGATCGTTTAGAAAATCATGCGTTGAATCCGGCGTCTTTTGCCAAACCATATCTAAATGACCTTGCAAGATCATGACGGGCGCGCCCGCTTTATCGGCAGTCGCCGGGATATACATGACCAAGTTCCCCGCCGCATCTACCCGGGACTTGAAGTTGCGCCGTTCAGCCCAAGCAATTAACCACGCCCGAATTTTTTCTTCATGCTTCGAGCCGCGCGGAACCGCGGAAATTTTTTCAAAATTAGAAAGGATTTGTTCAGTTGGATTCATACAGCTATTTTACGCCAAAATATCCGCAAACCGGCTGTCCTTTTTGAAGCCTTTACAGAAGCGCTAAAGCGTTTCGATAAAAACGAGCGCTCAACCACAAATGTAAATAAATTGCAATGTTTAAATTAACCAACCGGTACAATTGGTTGAAAAGCCTTTTGACGATTTGGTGTATAATACGCAAACCTTAACAAACTTAAAAGAACGTTTATCAAGTATTTTGGGAAATTAACATCAACTTATGAAGACCGCTACTCTTTTGGTCATTGAAGGCCGACACGCAGAAATCCCTTCCTTTGCAGGCGACTTGCAAAAGAAGGGATTTGACGTGCAGATTGCCCCGAACGGCAACCGCGCAGTAACGCAATTAAAAAGCGTCAGCCCGAGCATTGTCGTCATTAATGCGGCTTCGCTCCGTAGCACCGGCTTGAGAATTTGCCAATCCATTCGCGAGAAAGATTCAAAACTCCCCATCGTTTTAATTGTGGATAAAAACGTCGAGGTGGATAAAAACGCCGCCGATGCGGTTTTGAATTTGCCGTTCACCGCGCAAAAACTGGTCAACCGCATCAAACCGCTTCTACCGGGAGACGGTAAAAACGTAGTCCACGTAGGTCCCATCCGCTTAGACCTTGAAAAACGCAGAGTCCGCTGTTTGGGCAAAAACACCAAACTCACTCCCCGTTTGGTCACGATCCTCAACTTGCTGATGGATAAACCCGGCGAAGTGCTGGAGCGCGAAGCTCTCTTCAAAAAAGCTTGGGAAACCAATTACACCGGCGATACGCGCACTTTAGACGTGCATATCTCTTGGCTTCGCCGCGCCATCGAACTCGATCCGAATAATCCCAAATTCCTAAAGACCATTCGCGGCGTCGGTTATCGTTTAGACGTTTAATTGATAGCGCTGACCTTGAACAGTCACCAAGCGGAGGCAGAGATTGCCTCCGCTTTTGATTATCAGCTCATGGGCAATCTCGCCGCTTCGCGCGTGACGTTGAGCCTGCGCGGCGCTCTTGAAAATTTTCCCATCCCAATCCGGGTCTATTTCCCAAAAATCAAGTTCCAAGTCCGTTTTCAATTGCACAGAAGCGCCGCTCCGCTTAACTTTTACATTCTTAGCCTTTGAAAAAGAATATTCAAGTTCTGCGTCATATTCAAAAGATACGCTTGATTTTGCATAGATCAAACGGCTGCGCGTGGTATGCAAAGCCCGAAAAGTTTCGTCTACCGCGATGAATTTGCGTCCATGCTTCGCCGCCACATAAGCGGTTGTGCCAGAGCCGCTGAAGAAATCCGCCACCAGATCGCCGCGATTAGAAGAAGCTAAAATAATTCTTTCCAGCAAAGCTTCCGGTTTTTGAGTTGGATAACCAGTGCGTTCATTATGCAAACGCGCTACCACTGGGAAATACCACCAATCCTCCGGCACTTTGCCGCGCGCCAAATCAGGGGTTTTGCCAAAGCCGGCTTTACGCGAAGCGTTGAAGGTAGCGACCGTGTTGGGGTTATATGGTTCGCGCACGGCATCCGCATTGAAAACATATTCCTTGCTTTTGGCATAGCTCAGGATGGTGTCATGTTTGCGATTGAATGCCGTTTTGATCGGCGAAGGTCCGTGATATGCCCAAATAATCTCATTGATGAAATTTTCCGCGCCGAAGATTTCATCGAGCAGTAATCTGGCGTAAGCGTCTGCGTGCCAATCCAAATGCAGATAAATCGTCCCATTTGGGGCTAACAGCCGGTGCATCAGTTGTAAGCGCTCATACAGGAACTGCAAATAAGCGTCTAAATTTTCCCAATCATCGTGATAGCCATGGGTCAATTTCCATTTGGCTGGTTTGCGCGAATCTTCGCCGCGCCCAATCCGGGCGTTAAATTTTCGGTTGGTGAAAAACGGCGGGTCAATATAAATTAGGTTGAGTTTATTTTCATATTGCGGGAGCAA
>JADLCG010000029.1 GCA_020847355.1 Anaerolineales bacterium
GTCGGGACTTTGAAACTGCTCTGGCTTCCTGTGACATTCTCCTCGCCCCGACCTGCCCCACCACCGCCTTCAAGCTCGGCGAAAAAACCAACGACCCGCTCGAAATGTACCTCTCTGATATTTACGTTGTCGCTACAAATCCCGCAGGCGTTCCAGCCTTAGCGCTCCCCGCTGGATTTTCAAACAACCTGCCCGTCGGGATGCAACTCATCGGCAAACATTTAGATGAAGCCACTTTATTCCAAGTTGGCCATGCCTATCAGCAAGTCACTGATTGGCATAAGAAAACTCCCAAAATCTAGGCGCTTAGGGATTGGGAATTAAGCGCCTAATTCCTAATTACCTTATCACCTTGTCTCTAACCTTCCAAAGGAAAGCCCATGACTCAATACGAACCAGTAATCGGACTTGAAATTCACGGCGAACTGCTGACAAACTCCAAAATGTTTTGCAGTTGTTCTGCTGATTATGGCTCTGCGCCTGAGCCGAATATCAACATCTGCCCCACTTGCACGGGCTTGCCTGGAGCCATGCCTACTGCCAATAAAAAGGCAATTGAACTTTCGGCATTAGTTGGGTTGGCGTTAAATTGTTCCATCAACAAACATAATACATTCGCAAGAAAAAATTATTATTATCCCGATTTGCCCAAAGGCTATCAAATTTCTCAATACGAATTGCCGATTGCAGAAAAAGGCTGGATGGATGTCAATGCCGATGGTGAGAATCAGCTTCGAGTGAGAGTGAGGCGCGTTCACATCGAAGAAGATACTGCGAAATTAAATCATGAAAAAAATTACGCGCTGGTTGATTTCAATCGCGCGGGCGTTCCGCTTTTGGAAATCGTCTCCGAGCCTGATATGCGCACCGTCGAAGCCGCGCTGGATTACGCCACAAAAATTCGCGCCATCTTGCGTTATCTCGGCGTGAACTCTGGCGATATGGAAAAAGGCGTTCTGCGTTTTGAGGCAAATATCTCCGTGCGCCCCGTTGGCAGTAGCGAGTTACGAAAAAGAACTGAGATAAAAAATCTAAATAGTTTTCGCGCGTTGGCGCGCGCTTCGCAATATGAAATTGAACGCCAAATAAAAATTTATGAAAGCGGCGGCGAAGTTCTGCAAGAAACATTGGGCTGGGATGATGCGCGCGGCGTGACAACTTCGCAACGCAGTAAAGAGGATGCGCATGATTATCGTTACTTCCCCGAACCCGATTTGCCTCCGCTGAAATTATCCGATGCGTGGATTGACGCGATTAAGATTCAACTGCCCGAATTGCCCGAAGCGAAAACATCACGCTTCATCTCGGACTTCGAGTTGACACCGTCTGAAGCGCGTTTACTTACCTCCGAGCTTTCGCTTGCTAACTACTTTGAAGAAGTGATAAGCCATGCCAAGAGTTCGCCAAAAATTATCAGCACATGGATTGCAGGCGAATTCATGCGTAACTTAAATGAATTAAATGTCGAAGCAGATTCTATTCCTGCAAAATCATTAGCGCAATTGATTGACATGGTGACCGACAAAACCATCAGCGGCAACGCGGGGAAAACTGTGCTGACAGAAATGTTCAAATCAGGCGGCGACCCTGCAGAAATTGTCAAACAGAAAAATCTGGCGCAAGTTTCGGATGAAAGTTTCATCCAAGAAGCCATCGCGAAAATTTTAGATGACAACCCATCCGAAATCGAAAAATATCACGCAGGCAAAGAGACTTTATTGCAGTGGTTTGTCGGTCAGGTAGCCCGCGCCACCAAAGGCAAAGCCGATCCCGTGCTGACGAAAGAATTAATGCTGAAGGGGCTGGAAGAGCGAAGGAAGTAGATTTATCCAAAGTTAGCGGTATTTGATAGATTATGTAACCATTTGATAGCCATAAATCAGTAAGATCGGGCAACACTATTTCAAAGGAGAAAAACATGACTATCTTTTACATCCTGTTTGTTTTGCTCGCTCTCGCCATCGTCTTTGGGGTAACGTATAAAATCAAAGGGCTAAAAATAGCCTTAGCAGTAACTGGCGCAGGCTTTGTCTGCCTCTTGGTTCTATACATAGGCATGGTCTATCTGATTACGGCTTCAATGGGTTGATCCTGATCGCAACCGAAGAAGGCGCGAGCAAAGCCTGTCGCTTCACTCTGAATGGCAGGTGCCGCGCTTTCTTTCATAACTAAAACTTTTTCGTATCAGCGCGAAATAAACGTCATTGTCTTGGCGATGCGTGATTTCGCACTCTTGCGTTAAAATACAACTACAGCAAAGATTGACTGCCTTGTCAGCAAGGGACAAACGTTAGATAACGGACAGCAAAAAAAAGCCCACAACCTTGACGCCTGATAAAATTATCTATACTCAATTAAACGAGGTATCTATGTCTCTTGATTCATTTCTAAAACTTGAACCTGCTTATCGCGATTATGTGTGGGGCGGAAATCGCCTGCGCCCGGGGAACTCCCCCACTGCCGAGGCTTGGGTTGTGTGGGAAAACGACATAATCAGTTCCGGCACGCAAGCGGGTAAAACTTTGGGCGAACTCGCCTCAACCTTTGGTGAAAAAATGCTCGGCAAAAGAACTGTTGCGCAGACCGGCACGCGCTTTCCGCTCTTGATCAAATTACTCGATTGCGCCCAGTGGCTCTCTTTGCAAGTTCATCCCAGCGATGAATTAGCCGTGCAATTAGAAGGGGCGAATCAATTTGGCAAAACTGAAGCTTGGCACATCTTGGAAGCAGAGCCCGGCGCGAAATTGATCTCCGGCTTAAAGCCGCACACCTCAGCCCAAGCGCTCGCGGCCTCAATTCACGACGGCTCAATTATTGACCACGTTCAATATACGGAAGCGAAAAAAGGCGATACTTTCTTCATCTCCGCCGGGACGCTCCACGCTTTAGGACCCGGCCTATTGATCTACGAAGTGCAACAAACTTCGGATTGGACTTATCGCGTTTACGATTGGGGCAGACCGCAAACCGAAACGCGCAAACTGCATATTGACAAATCCATTCAAGCCGCGCGCGCCGAAGCCAGCGCCGCCACAATCGCCTTGCCAGTTCTAAAAGACGGCGCGCAAACTCCACTTGTGAGTTGCCCTTATTTCAGTTTAGAAATTCTTTCCGCTCAAAAAAACGTAATTGAACTGAACACTGCGCGAGAAGTTTTCCACGCAATTACGCTGATCTCCGGCAAAGCCTTCCTTCAAAACGAGCGGCAAAAAATTGAACTTGAACCATTTCAAACCGCTTTGATACCGGCAGATACCGGCGACTATCAATTCATTCCCGTGGAAAATTGTCAGGCGTTGAAAGCCAGCCCGTAAACCGGATTCGCTTGGTAATAAGCAAAAACATCCCGAAGGCTGGCGCGCATTTGTCAAAAAAGCCTTCAGGGCGATTATTTCTAAGTAGTCGATCGTAAGTATTTAGAAAACCAATCCCTGCTCAAGCCGCCGTCCTCGGCGGCGGGGACGCCGCCTTGAGCGATGGTTTGTAAACTTTATTTCGACCGACTACTTAATAACGCTATGATTTATCTTTATGGTTACAATCAACTCCAAACAAACGCGCATTTGATTAAATAGAATCTGGAGGAAATATGCATGAAGTCACCCTGTTGATTAATATCGTCATGGCGTTAGGGATCGCCTTCATCGGCGGAATCGTGGCGCGCAAAATCGGTCTGCCAACCATCGTTGGCTATTTATTAGCGGGGATCGTGATCGGGCCCTTCACGCCCGGCTTTGTCGGCGATACGGAAACGATCAGTCAACTAGCAGAGTTGGGCGTCATTTTTTTGATGTTCGGCGTGGGTTTACACTTCTCAATTGAAGATCTCTGGAAAGTAAAAAACATTGCGCTCCCCGGCGCATTAGGTCGCATGGCGCTGACAGTCCTTCTGGGATTTGGCTTCGGTCAATGGGCCGGCTGGACGGTCACCTCCAGCATTGTGGTCGGCTTAGCAATTTCAGTCGCCAGCACTGTGGTTCTGCTCAGAAACCTGACCGATAGCGGCTTAGCCAATTCATCGCACGGGAAAGCCGCCATCGGCTGGGTCATCGTCGAAGATCTCGCCACCGTTTTGATACTAGTGCTTTTACCCACGCTGGCAAATCGCTCGGGCGGCTTCAACCTACTTGAATTATTTTTCACCTTATTAAAAGCCGCCGCGTTTGTAATCAGCGCTTTTTTTCTCGGCAAAAAAATAATCCCCTGGATTTTGATTCGCATCGCGCACACCCGTTCGCGCGAGCTTTTCATTTTAGCCGTGCTGGCAATCGCGCTTGGCATCGCGTTGAGCGCCGCCGAACTCTTTGGCGTATCATTTGCCTTGGGCGCTTTTGTGGCGGGCGTAGTAGTCAACGAATCGCCTTTAAGCCATCAAGTTGCGGCAGATGTTCTGCCTTTTCAAGAAGCCTTTGCCGTGCTGTTCTTCGTTTCCATTGGCATGTTAGTCAACCCTGTTTATCTGCTCAATAATTACGCCATCATCTTTGCCTTTGCCATCCTCATTATTCTTGGCAAAGCCCTGACGGCGATCTTGCTGGGCTTCTTATTGCCCTGGTCTGGGCGCGCCACTTTAGTCCTGGCCGCATTTCTCAGTCAAATTGGAGAGTTCTCTTTCATCATGGGGCAGGAAGGTCTCAAGTTAGGTTTGATCGCGCAAGATCAATACGCTTTGATACTCGCCGGAGCGCTCCTCTCCATCATCCTCAATCCAGTGATGATTCGCCTCATCGCCCCCGCTGAAAATTGGTTGCAAACCATGCCGCCGCTGTGGCGCCTGTTCAATCGTCACGCGCCGCACATTCAAAAGCCGGAGCAAGCGCTTGCCGGGCATGTGGTCATTGTCGGTTACGGGCGGGTCGGTCATCATATTGTTAATTTGCTGGGGCAAATGTCCATTCCGCATCTGGTCATTGACGCAGATATTGAGCGCGTGGAAGAACTCAACGCGCGCCGCATCCCCACGCTCTACGGAGACGCGGCTAACTCAGAAGTTCTGACGCACGCAAAGTTAGAGCAAGCCCGCGCGCTGGTGGTCGCCGGACCAAACGAATCCGCCAGCGAACTGATGGTAGCTACCGCAAAAAATTTAGCGCCCAACCTCCCGATCATTGCGCGCGCCACCACCGAAGAAGGCATTACGCAACTTTCCAAATTTGGCGCGCAAGACGTAATCCATCCAGAACTAGAAGGCGGTTTGGAAATTGTGCGCCACACGCTCCTCGCCTTAGATTTTCCTCTGCCTGAAATCATCCGTTATATGGACGCCGTGCGAAGCGATCATTACGATCTGCAAATCAACACTATTGAAGAACACCGCCTCTTACATGACCTGATTCATGCCGCCCACAATATAGAGATCACCTGGCTGACGCTTTCTTCAGAAAGCCCGCTCGTTGGGCAAAGCATCGCCGAAGCAAATTTACGCTCGCAAACCGGCGCATCCATCGTCGCCATTATGCGCAACCGCCAGATTATCGCAAACCCCAAATCGCACGCCATTTTTGAAGCGGACGATCGAATTAGCTTCATCGGCGACAAAGACCAAATCGAAGCAGTTAAAAGAGTCTTTTCACAAGCGCACTCCGCAGAAGGCGTGGATTGGGAAACCTAACCCGAGTAGGAGATTTGTACTAGAAGCAGATTTATGCGTTGAATTCTCCATTCACTTACTGTATATTTAGTTTTACTCATGCTTAATAAAATTCAAGGCTGGATCTCCGCTCCTGAATATCCGCAAGACCATGAAAAAAGCAGGTCCGCGACTCTGCTCAATATCGTCTTGTGGATTTTTCTCAGCATGGCTCTGCTATATGGGGCATTCGCGCCAATTGTTCCAGAATTGCGTCTCCGTCGTTTCTTTGTCATCGCGCCATTTATATTAATTTTGTTTCTGCTGAAACACACTTTGAATCTCGGTTACGTCAAAATTACCGGCGCGCTAATTGTTTTTTCTCTCTGGCTTTTATTCACTGCGGCCATGTTTTACGGAGCGGATTACAACAACCCGGCTTATATGGGTTATTTACTGGTTGTGGTCACCGCTGGATTAGTCTTAAATTGGCGGAACGCGATTGGCTGGGGCATCCTCAGCGTCATCACTAGCGCCTTGCTAATTATTTTGGGGGTAAAGGGCTATTTACCGCAATCGCAAGAGGAAACGCCAGTCCTGGCTTTTTGGATGGCGCAGACCGTTTATATTATTGTCGCGACCATTTTGGTCAGTCAGGCGATCCGTAAAATTGACGAAGCCTTTGAAAACACCCAGCGCGAAATGCACGAGCGTAAACGTATAGAAATTGAACGCGAAAAATACATCAAGGAATTAGCTTCTAAAAACGCAGAACTTGAGCGCTTCACTTATACTGTTTCGCACGATTTGAAAAGTCCGCTGATCACCATCAGCGGCTATGCCGGTTTGCTGGAAAAAGACGCGCAAGAGCCTAATCCAGAGAAGTTCAGAAACGATATAGATAAAATCACCGAAGCCGCTAAAAAAATGCAAGAACTGCTCAACGATTTGCTCAAACTTTCGCGCGTCGGCAACTTGATCAACCCGCCGGAAGAAGTTGCCTTCAATCAAATTGTCGAAGAAGCCCTCGCGCTCATCGGCGCCAACTTATACGACAAAAGGATTCAAATCCGCGTACAAGCGGATATGCCGCACGTGCGCGTAGATCGCATCCGTTTGGTAGAGGTTATGCAAAACCTGATTGAGAACGCCGTCAAATTTTCAAGCGCGCAAGCGCATCCGACTATTGAAATTGGCAGTGAAGAACAAAATGGCGCGCCTGTCTTTTTCGTCAGAGATAACGGCGTTGGGATTGACCCAAAACATCACGAGCGCGTGTTTGGTCTATTCAACAAATTAAATATTGACAACTCAGGCACCGGAGTTGGGCTGGCTTTGGTCAAGCGCATTATTGAATTGCACGGCGGCAAAATTTGGATCAAATCAGAACTCAATCAAGGGGCGACGTTCTACTTTACCTTACTGAAAATCCCTGAAAAAAGCGTCAGCTAATTCCCGGCTGACAAACAACATGCCAAAATCGTCCTGATATAACAATTCATAACCTTGAAGCGCGCCCTTTCTTGCATCCATATAAAACGGCAGGCTTTTTTCAAGCGCCTTTGATAAATCGGCGCCAGCGATAACATCCGCATTGGTGTAGTCAAAAACTTCTTGTCGCCAAAGAACAATTACATCTGGGCGGCTCTTTTGTATATAGGAATAATCAGTCGGATACCAGCGGTATTTAACAATCCACCGCGGCGCGTCAGCGATATATACGCGCACGCTCCTATAAATATACAATTGCCGATTTAAGACAATCCGAGAAAGATACGCTTTGTCTATATGCGCGTAAAAACTCAGCGCGGCGCTATTTGCCTCTTTATTCGCCGCCTCAGCGTAAACAGTTTGGGCATAGTTCAAATTGTAAAATAACTGATTTACGAAAAGTCCAACAAATATCAAGCCGATCAACCAACGAGCAGATACAACTTTGACGCTTCTGACCATCCAATCTACAACAGCGGGGAGCGTCGAGAACAAAGGCAGAAACGCCGGCAATAAATAATAGGGATGCCGAAGTTCGACAAAAAATAAAAGGTATAGGCTGAACGGAATAGACCACAAAGCTATCAATAAATTAATTAAGCTTCTTTCTTTATCAAAAATCCCCACCAACATGGCAAACGCCGCCAGCGCTAAAAAAATAACCTGCGCATAATATTCCTTAATCACGGGCAACCACAAAACAGGGCTCTTCCCCGACGAAAACATAAAGCCGGAAGAAGTCGCCTGTGCCTGCCCCATTTGCGCCTGAAGCGCCGCGTCTCTCTCGGATTTAAAGAACAAAAAGGGATTACAAACAAAGAAAGTAATGCCCATCAAGAAAATAAATTTAAAAGCCAAGTTCAAGCCGGCTTTGATATTTATCTTTTTTTGAAACCATCCTAAAAAGAGGTAAGCCGGAATCGCCGCAAAAAAGAAGAAGCCGATCAATTTCGTAGCGCTGGCTAATCCGCAAAAAAGAGCGGCGTAATAAAAAATCCTGCCAAAAGCGAGGTTGTCTCTTTGCAGAAAAAAAAGCGTCAGCGTTACAAAAAGGAAGACCAAGCTTTCAGGATGCCACCATAAACTATTGGTCGTGACCATCGGCACGGTCAGTAAAAACAAAAATAATAAAATTGAACGAAACCAATCCCTGAATTTCGTCTGCATATAAACCAGCAAAGCGAGGCTGGCTAACATAGGCAAAACGCTGACAATCTGGCGCAACGCCAGCAAGTCTATGGATATAGACTCAACCCCAAACAATCTCAACGGAAGCAAGGCGAAGAGCGCCGAATACAAATAAAATGGATATCCGTAATAATAATGTTTGTACTGAATAAAGCGGTAAACCGATTGCAAAAAAGAATCAGCCGGTTGATCGAGCATCCCCATCAAACGCGGATATTGAGCAAATTCATCAGGCGCAAACGTAGAAAGCATTGGCAAATCCTTGGCGCCTTGTGAATTTGGCGCAAGGAAAATAAAAAAATACGCGAGCGCGCAGAAAATCAAAGTTATTAGCGTTTGCCCAAAAGCGCGTTTGGTCATCTCTGGCTTCATCCTAAAATTAATTTCATCGAACCGGCTTCGTCAGCATAAGTTAAAATTGACCAGATCAAAATGCATCAAACCATTCCTGAAATTGAGTTCGCTGAAGCGCGTGAAGCGGAGTTCGAGCCGTTGTACCGCATCCTGATTCACAACGACCACGTCACGCCCATGGATTTTGTGATCCAGGTCCTGAAATCCGTCTTCTTCCTCGCCAATGATAAAGCCGCAGAGATTATGTTAACCGCACACATCAAAGGCAACGCCTACGTACAAACCGTCTCAAAATCAGAAGCTGAAAAACGAGTGAAACAAGCGCACGAACTCGCCCTTTTGGCAAAATTTCCGTTGCGCTTTACGCTCGAGCCGGAATGAGTTACGCGGCGGAAGAAGATACAGTCACGCCGCCCGCTTCCATCGGTTCATCGCCGTTGAATTTGAGGAGTTGCGGAAATTTCCAAATAATCAAAAGCGTGCCGAGAATACAGCCGATCCCGCCGCTGACCACCGCAAAAGGCGCGCCAAAGAACTGCGCCACCGAACCAGATTCAACTTCGCCAAGCTGGGGACCGCCCTGAAAGAAAATCTGATTGATGCTGGTCATCCGTCCGCGAATGTGATCGGGCGTTTGCAACTGCCGAAGCGTATTACGGATGATCGTACTCACGCCGTCTGCCGCGCCGGTTACGGCAATTGCCGACCAAGCCACCACAA
>JADLCG010000030.1 GCA_020847355.1 Anaerolineales bacterium
TAAGCTTTCAAATAGACGCGCTTTCGCGGCACGGTAATTTTCATAACCGCCATGTTCGTCCATGTGTTCGTGCGTGATATTGGTGATGACGGCGATGTCAAACTCGCAAGCGTCTATTCTGTGTTGCGCCCAGCCATGCGACGTAGTTTCTAAGACCACATGCGTTAATCCCGCCTCTACCATTTGGGCGAGATATTTTTGCACATCATGCGCGTCCGGCGTGGTGACATGCAAACCAGTATCTAACGTCTCCTCCCCGATCACTGCATTAACGGTTGAGATCATGCCCGCTTTGATTCCGGCGGCGATTAAAATTTTATAGATAATATTGCTGGTTGTCGTTTTGCCGTCTGTGCCGGTCACGCCGATCACTGTCAATGAACGAGCAGGCTGGTTGTAAAAAGAAGCCGCTATCCAGGTCAGCGCATGGCGCGGATTATCAATGCGGATATACGGGACGGCGAATCCATCTAAATCCTTTTCGCCAAGAATCGCAACTGCTCCATTGTCAATTGCCTTTTGGATGTAACGATGACCGTCCAGCATGCCGCCTTGCATAGCGACGAATAAATCGCCAGATTTCACAACTCGGCTGTCAATGGCAACGCCTGTAATTTGAACATCGGGGACGTTTTTTACTCGAAACGCTTCAGGGAGTTCGGAAAATATTTTTTGCAGAGACGTGTTAAGTTTCATATACAAAGGCGCTCAAACCGCCGTCCTCGGCGGCGTTTTTTAACTCTTGCGCCGAGGACGGCGCAAGAAGCAGGTTAAATAAAATGAGTTTTGACAAGTATACCGTCAAAACTCATTTCGCATTTAGGTAGTTACGCCGCTTGCTTGGTCATCTTGGTCTTCAACCATTTCAAGCGGAAGGTTTCTTCGCGTTCGCGCTCTTCGAGCGAAGAAACGATGAACTCGATTTGATGCTTGTAGTTTGGAATGAAGATGTGTTGCAAAGCATTCACGCGGCGCTGAGTCTTCTTTAGCTCGTTCGCTAAACGCCAAACTGCGGCGGTGAGCATAGAAAGTTGCGGGATGCGCACCAGCACTTCGCGGAACGCGGCGGTGGCTTCATCCAACACGGCGACGGTATCGCCCGGGCTGTATAAAAGCTCGGGCGGTTCGCCGCGCGCTTCAATCTGCGGGATCGCCACGCCCATGATGCCGCGCAGACGCATATGTACGTCAACGGTTTTGTTCACGGCTAAAGACGCCCACTCCACATGGTCTGAGCCCATTACGACGCGCGCTTTCTCCATTGCGCCATAAGCGGTTTCAAGCAAAGCCCAGACTTCTTTTTGAAGGGTATCGGCTTCTTTTGCGACGCGAACCAATTCGCCAGTGAGGGCTTCGCGTTTGCGATCAAGGATTTCATAACCCTCTTTAGCAAAGCGTAAATCTTTTTTAAGGCGAATTAAGTTTGTGCGAGTGGGTGCAATGCTAATTTGAGGCATCGGTACCTGTGTAATATTTTTCGATTTCGTCGAGGTTCACGCGAGTCAATTCTTTTTTCGGTAGGATAGACAAAAGTTTCCAGCCGATTTCAAGCGTGCGCTCGATGCTTCGATTTTCAGTAAAGGCTTGGTTGACGAATTCACGTTCGAACGCGCGCCCAAACTTTAAGTATTTTTGATCCACGTCAGATAATTCTTCTTCACCGATAACGGACGCCAAGGCGCGTACGTCTTGTGTTCTGGCGTAAGCGGCGTAAAGTTGCGCGCCCCAACGTGGATGGTCATCGCGCGTGCGACCTTTGCCAATGCCGTCCTTCATCAACCGCGAAAGACTTGGTAGCACTGTCACCGGCGGATAGATACCTGCGAAGTTCAATTCACGACCCAACACAATTTGACCTTCGGTAATGTAACCAGTCAGGTCTGGCATGGGGTGCGTGATGTCGTCGTTCGGCATCGTGAGAATCGGAATTTGGGTGATGGAGCCTTCGCTCGTGCGGATACGACCCGTGCGTTCGTACAAGGACGCGAGGTCAGAATATAAGTAACCGGGGTAACCTTTACGGCTTGGAACTTCGCCGCGCACGTTTGAAATTTGACGCAAGGCTTCGCCGTAGTTGGTCATATCGGTTAGTACCACCAACACGTGCATTCCTTTTTCGTAAGCCAAGTATTCGGCTAAGGTCAAGGCGGCGCGCGGGGTGACGATACGTTCTACTGGGGGGTCGTCTGCCAAGTTCAAGAACATCGCCACGCGAGTTAAAGCGCCGCTTTCAGTAAATGAGCGGCGGAAGTAATCAGCCACGTCGTTCTTGACGCCCATCGCGGCGAACACGATGGCGAATTCTTCGCCTTCGGTTTGCGGCGCGCCTGCCAACTTGCCTAATGTCGCTTGGCGCACAATTTGAGCCGCGAGCTGATCATGCGGCATACCAGCGCCGGAGAACAAGGGGAGTTTTTGTCCGCGTAACAGGGTATTCACGCCGTCAATGGTGGAGATACCAGTTTGAATGTAATCGCGCGGGTAAATACGCGCAGTTGGGTTGATCGGCTGGCCGTTGACGTCCGCGTAGCGATCGGTCAAAGGCTCTGGTCCGCCGTCAATGGGATTGCCCAAACCGTCGAAGATACGTCCAAGCATTTCTTCCGCGACCGGGATGTGCAGTGTGTTTCCAAGAAAACGCACGCGCGTCCCGTCAATGGATAAGCCCGTCGAACCGGCAAAGACCTGCACAACGGCAAAATCTTCGCCAACCTCAAGG
Source organism: Anaerolineales bacterium (assembly GCA_020847355.1). Classification (GTDB taxonomy): domain Bacteria; phylum Chloroflexota; class Anaerolineae; order Anaerolineales; family Villigracilaceae; genus Villigracilis. Next base: position 2,720 of record JADLCG010000030.1, read on the forward strand.
ACGCGTCCACGACGTAATTCGCCGCGCGAATCTTTGATTTCTACTACTTCGTCGTAGCTGACGTTGGCGGCGCCTTCAACGACCAAAATTGGTCCTTCAATACGACCAACGCCAACAACTTCTTGACCGCCTAAAATTGTCGTTTCACTCATTGTCTATACTCCGCATCCAATTGACCCATTTGCTGGTCAATTTCTTTTTGAAGGTCGTCAAACTTCTGCAACTCTTCATTGTTGATCGTAGATTTGGCGCGAATAATTTTATCTACAACTGGCAGGTCGTGAATTAAGTTGATCGGCGCTCCGCGTTTGACGATTGCCATGCCGCGCTCGTGGAAGTAAAGCACTAATTCAAGCATCCGAATTTGTTTTTCAACGGAAGAGTAAGCGTCCACAGCTTCAGTGGCGTTTTGTTGCAAAAGCCCTTCGCGAATCAAACGGGTGGTTTCGAGAACCATGCGTTCGGTGAAAGGAAGCGCATCGGGACCGACCAATTTCACGATTTGCGAGAGGCGGCTTTCTTCGCTCAATAATTCCATTGCGCGGTTACGCATGGCGAGCCAGTCTTTACCGGTTCTTTCGCGCCACCAATTGCCAACGTCTTCCAAGTATTCGCTATAGCTATCCAACCAGTTGATGGCTGGGAAGTGACGGGCGGAAGCGAGCGATTTATCCAACGCCCAGAAACAGCGGATGAAGCGTTTGGTATGCTGAGTGACTGGTTCGGAGAAGTCGCCGCCTGGAGGGGAAACCGCGCCGACGATGGAAACTGAGCCTTGAGAACCGTTCAGGTTATTGACATAACCAGCGCGTTCGTAAAATTCCGCCAAGCGCCCAGCCAAATAAGCGGGATAGCCTTCTTCCGCTGGCATTTCTTCAAGACGACCGGAAACTTCGCGCAAAGCTTCAGCCCAGCGGGAAGTTGAATCAGCCATGAGCGCAACGTGATAGCCCATGTCGCGATAATATTCGGCGATGGTAATGCCCGTGTAAATACTGGCTTCACGCGCCGCTACCGGCATGTTGGAGGTGTTCGCGATCAAGACGGTGCGCTCCATCAAGGGGCGGCCGGAGCGCGGGTCAATCAAGTGCGGGAATTCTTGCAACACTTCAGTCATTTCGTTGCCGCGTTCGCCGCATCCGATATAAACGATGACTTCTGCGTCTGCCCATTTAGCGATGCTATGTTGGGTAACGGTTTTACCTGAGCCGAACGGACCAGGGATACCAGCCGCGCCGCCTTTGGCGACCGGGAAGAAGGTATCCAAAATTCTCTGACCGGTGATCAAAGGGATGTTCGCGCCGCGACGATCGGTGAACGGGCGGGGTTTACGAACGGGCCAGCGCTGAAGCATGGTGACTGTCTTTTCTTCTTTGCCCATCTTCAGTTTGGCAATCGGGTCATTGACCGTATATTCGCCGGCGCCAGCTACCCAGGTGATCGTGCCTTTATCGTCGGGATTCAGCATCACGCGATGTTCAAAGGTGTCTGTTTCCATGGCTACGCCAAGGATATCGCCGCCTTTAACTTCATCGCCAACTTTTACTTTTGGCGTATATTTCCATTTCTTCTCGCGGCTAATTGAGTCAAAGCGCGCGCCGCGATTGATGAACGAGCCTACAGCTTGCTCAATCAAAGGCAACGGGCGTTGCACGCCGTCGTAAATGCTTTGAATCAAACCGGGACCCAACTCCACGGAAAGGGGCAAGCCCGTGCCGTAAATCGTTTCGCCAGTTTGCATACCGGCAGTTTCTTCGTAGACCTGCACGGTCATTTGATCGCCTTTGAGACCAATTACTTCGCCGACAAGGCGATCTTCGCCGACTTCAACTAATTCGAGCATACCCACATTGCGCGAGCCTTTGGCGCGCACAACGGGTCCGCTGATCCAAGTAATTTTTCCTACTTCGTTGCTCATGCCTTCTCTCCCATCAACACTTTGTACACGGAGGAGCGGAGCGTTCCCTGTAAGCGGCTCAGGCGGGTTTCAAGCGTATTGTCATAATTCAATTTGCCGCCTGAAGCGTTCACAACAACGCCCGTCCCTTCCTCAAGTTTCGCGCCGGATGAGAATTTGCCTTTCAACTCTTTGGAAATTTCATCCAACTTCAAAACCTTCTGCGTTGATTCGTCTGCGCGAACTTCCGCTTCCGTCGCCTTCAATTGGGATAACGCCTCACGAGCCAGACCTTTCACAATTTCAGCGTAATCGGCGCGTTTTTTCACGCCTGCTAATTGTTTCTTGACTTCTTCAAAAACGCCATCTAACAGTTTTTCGCGCTGTTCCAACTGCGCCGAACGCGCCTTCAATTGAGCGGTAGCGGAAGCTTGACTCTTCAAGCGCTCCGCTTCCTGCTTAGCGCGGTCTAAGATGGCTTTCGCCTCAGACTCCGCTTCAGCTTGCGCGCGTTTACGAATGGCATCTGCCTTCTCTTTTGCTTCTTTTTGCAATTGCTCAGCCTCGTCTTGCGCTTCGAGCATGATCGCCTGAGCAAGCAATTCAATATCTTCTGCTTCAGTTTTCATAAACATTTCCTCTTATAACTTGATGCCGATCGCCCGCAAGACGATATCGCCAAGCGAAGCCTGACCTTCTGGCACACCGCCAGTGGAGGGAATTTCAACCACCAACGGAATCGTGCTACGGAGTTTCAGGTGATCCATACGCGCCGGAATTAATTCAGCCACGTCTTGCGTAACGAGCACAATGCCAACTTCTTTATTGGCTTGCGCTTCATCTAACGCATGGTTCACTTCGTCCGCCGTAGAGGCGATTCGGCCGCCCACGCCTGCGAGAGAAAAGCCAAGCACCGCGTCAGGATGACCGATGACCAGAATTTTCATAGCAGTCCTTTTGTCTTCCGCTTAGGGAAGAACAAGGAAGGAGATGATCAAGCCGTAGATGGCAATACCTTCGGAAAGACCCACGAAGATCAAAGCGCGACCGAAAGATTCGGGTTTTTCAGCGGTTGCGCCAACGGCGGCGGCGCCGGAGCCACCCACCGCAATACCTGCGCCGATACAAGCCAAGCCCGTGGAGAGCGCGGCGGCGAGCGTCGCGTATTGATCAACCGAGCCGCCTTCTTGAGCTAAGCCAGAGGCTAAAGCAGAGGTTGGGGAGGCGAACCAAATCACAGCGAGGCCAGCGGCGAACAATCCAACCAAGAGGTTGAAGCCATTGAAGCCGTTCACCAAACGAGTCAACGCCTGAGCGGGGCTCGTCTTGCCGTTTTGTAACAAATACGCCACTGCGGGGATTACAGGAACCAAGCCAACTAAGACAGCAAAAACTAAAAACATTGTTTATCTCCTTGTAGATAATCGAAAATTATTTTTTAGACACGAACACGTGCAAGCGATACAAAATATTTTTACGCAACTCGCAAAGGGCTTACGCCTCCTCTTGAGAAGGTTTCAACTTCAACGGCTCGAAACGCAGACCGCCGCCGTGGAAGAATTTCCCTAAGATCTCGTAGTAATGCAAACGCATGGTTTGAATGTAGACAATCAAACCTTCAAACCCGATAATGAAGATATTACCGAGGATGATCGTAATCCAGAAGCCGATGGTAGGCTCTTCGCCCGCCAAAGAGAAGATCGCTAAGCTCAAACCGCCGTGCGCCACCGCAAACGCGCCCACGCGGACGAAAGAAAGCGTGTTGGAAAGCATACTGATCACGCCTTCAAACAGATCCATGAAAGAGGTGACGATAAACATGAACACGCCGCCTTGAACATACGGGCGATGACCTTCGGCAATGTTGCGGAACAAGCCGTTGAACATCAAGCCCAGCGCAAAGACCGGAGTGAGAATGTTAAATGGAAGCGGGAGTTGGCCAATTGCCACAGCCACTTTCGGCGCAATTGCCGTATCGCCGAGGAAGTTGCCTAATAAAGCGAGGAAGCAAAAATAGAAGATCAAAGCCACCACGCCGGTATGACCGAACCAGAAGTGCGCCCAATCTTTGAGGCGGGCGGTATTGAACAAGGAAAGCAAGTATCCAAAAATCAAGATGACAATGCCCGCGTCAATTGCGAAACCGAGGATGGTCAAAATGTTTTCAAGCGGACTGAGCCAAAGCGGGTGCAGGGTAAAAGGCAGATATACTTCAGCTGAATGACCTTCAAAGCCAAAGATACTGCCATAGAGAAAGCCGAAGACCGTAGCGAAGAAACCGGCGTAAACGAGCAGTAAGCCGAGGCTCTGTAAACCCTTCATAAAGATTCGTTTATGCGCCAAAATGCCAACCAGCATCAAAACCAAGCCCTGACCAATATCGCCAAACATTGCGCCATAAAGGATTGGGAAACTCAAGGCCATGATGAGGGTTGGGTCAAGTTCGCCATAGCTTGGTCGTCCAAAGGTGGTGACCAGTTCTTGAATTGGGCGAAGCCATTTGTTTTCGGTCAACGCCACCGGAATATTCGAGTTATGTTCGGAACGGCTGGGCGTGTGCTTTTCGATCAAAATTTCTTTTGAGACTTCTTTCAATTGAGCGGTTAAGCCATTCAGGCTGACGCTCGGCGCCCAACCCACGACAACGTAGGTGTGGCGCAGTTGACCAAAGCGTACAATCGCATCCGCCATCACGCGGCTCACATGCGCATCCCAGAGCAGTTTTTGTAATTCAGTTTTGTGCACGCCGCCCAATTTATTCAAGTTCGCTTCGAGGTCGGCGATCTTTTTCTTGGAGGCTTCAATTTCTTTTCTAAGCGTCGCCGTAATTTGCTCAGGCGTGCCGCTCAGTTCTTCGGGCAAACTCAAAGGCGCAAGATAAGCGCTTTTTGCGGCGCGATCTAAAACATCGGAATTGCTTTTCGGTCCGAGCACCCAAACCACCGGCTTTTGAGAATCTTCGCGCAAGGTGAAGAAGACGTGCGGGACGCGCCCAATGCTGGTTCGCAATCGGCTAATATTTGAAGCGGGAAGCGCGCCCAAAATCGAATGCAGGTATGCGGATTTGTTCAACGCGCCAACTTCAACTTTCACGTCCGCAATCGGCTCTAATTGACGCAGTTGACTCTCCAGCAATTCGAGATGTTTCTTCTCGCTGGAAAGTTGGTCGCCATTTCCCTTGACTTGTTCGTCAATGCGCTCTACGGCTGGGCGAATCGCCTCTACCTCGACGATATTCTCAGCGCTAGCTTTGGCTGGGTATTCTTCGGGCAAGCCTAGCGTTTGCATCATGGTCTGAATGCGGCGCTCCAAAGCGGAGTAATTGCCCGCTTTTTCCTGCCAAGCGCTGGGTCCCAAGTTTTCCAGCCCTAAATAAGCGCTGTCCACTTGATGAAATACGCCACGGCCGCTCAATACCTTAGCTACCGCCGCCACATCCTTGGAAGGGATAATCAATTCAAGTTCGGTCATCTCTTTCGGAAAGAACATATTTTCTCCATTTTTTGCCTCTACCTGATTTGGCAGAACAATTAGTTTCTACTTACACAGCCGCCGGTTTCAACAACAAGGGGCGGTAATCTGCATCCGCCATATTTGTATATTTCGCTTCCAGTAAAATGATCAAATCCTGCACTTCATAATCGCTCAGGATCAAATACGCCAGCGGAATTCCAATGTGGAATGGATCGCCAATAAAAGCGGAAGTGCAAGTTTTCACCACTTGCTGTTTGAGCGCCTGTTCCAACTTGGGCAAACCCGCCTGCGGATTTTCTAAAAGCGCGCTCACATCCGGAATATTTGGATAAATCCGCGAGATTACGGAAGCAATATCGGAGCCAGCCGCAATTGCGCGCACGTCTTCATCGCTCACCCGATAACCAAACGGCAGAGTGTAATTGATCAATTCTTCTTCAGAAAGTTTGTGATACACCTTATAACGAATCGCCCACATCAAGTTGTTCATATCCATCAAAGAGCCGATGATCTTGGTCGCCATTTCGCGGTCTTTACCCGAAAGTTTTTTAGCTTCCGACCATATCTTGCGCCAATAATCTAAATCCAAAGCTACTTCTAAGGGGAATAAATTCTGCTCGGCAGAAAAACGCTTCATCGCAAAGGACATCGTCTCTTCGTAGGCCGTGCCTTTCAAAAACTCAACCGCCGAACCGACACTGCCAGATTCAACCATCGCCTGCGCGGGAATGGTCGAAAAAGAGCCAAATGGAAATAACACTTCCCGCACGCGATCCCAAGTCGCCACTTCAGCGTTCCAACTAGAGACGGTTTGAATACTGCGTAACACAGCCTTCAAATTTCCCACTTCAAAATAGCGGTATAACTGCTTGACCAACGGGCGGGTCTGCTCAGGAGCTTGTTGCGCCACGCTGGAAAAAGAATCCGCCAGCCGATGCTTAATCGCCTGAATGACGCGCCGCGGCGTTAACTCATTATCCTTAAGTCCAGAAAGATACTTCCCGTAAGGCGTGCTCTTCAAAGCGCTAACTAACGAAGAAAAATCAGGAGACTCGCTCAAGCGAGTAATCTCTTGCGGGCTGAGCAAATCCGAATACATTGCCCGCACCCGCGTACTAATTGCGGCGTAGCCTGAAACACCACTCGCCATAGCTTAAGCCTTACCGATGACGCGTTCCAAAACAAAAGCCACAGCCTTATCAAAATTCTTTTTGGCGTTGGCTTCAAACTCGCTGTTTTGAGAAGCGATCTCTGCGGCGGCTGAAGAAGCGTCGCCGGATTGAGCGCCGGCAATCAACTTGCGCGCTTCTTCTTGCGCGTCGGCTTTGGCTTTCGCAATCAAGGCTTGCGCTTCTTGTTCGGCTTTCACCGGAATTTCTTGCGCGTCACGCTTGGCTTTATTCTGCAATTCTGCCGCTTGTTTCTCAATCTCAAGAACTTGTTGGATATTCTTTTCGTTCATTAGAAATCACCTCGCTGGAATACATGCTATTGGGTCGCTATTGTAAAGGATAAGACAAGGTCTATCAAGGTTTTAATGCGCGTTTGATAAACCCAGCCTCAATTGTGTTAATCTGCACAATTATAATAGACCACTGAATAATTTGTCAACTTGACTTTGAAGCGCGCCTCTTTCTGGACCTTGAACTGCGCGGCTTTCAAAAACATTCGCCTAGCTTTTAGCTTAATACAAGTTCACTGCCGCCAAGTCCGACCAATTGAACCACGGCGCAAAAAGCGTGCCGATCAAAATCACGAAAATCGTCAAAACGATCAAAGCGATCTGATACGGCTTGCTCAAAGGCAGAGGATGTTGTTCTTCATCTTCATTCGGCATTCTTCGCAAATAAACGAATTTCAAGACGTTCAAATAATAATACGCGCCAATCACCGAATTTAGAATGCCGACAACCACCAGCCAAGTGTAATTGGCTTGAATGCCAGCCGCAAAAATAATCACTTTGGCTACAAACCCGCCAAACGGAGGCATCCCCGCCAACGAGAGAAAAGCCGTCAGCATCATTAAGCCTAACAAGGGACTGCGCCGACTCATGCCGGAATAATCCTCTAGTTCTTCCAAGCCGGTCGCTTTGCTAAACGCCATCACCAAACCAAAGGCAAGTAGATTCGTCGCAATATAAGCTACCAGATAAAAGACGACGCTCGCCGCGCCCAAACTTGTGAACGCCACAACGCCAATCAAGGTATAGCCTGCATGTCCAATGGATGAATACGCCAAGAGACGTTTGAGGTTGGTTTGCGGCAAAGCCAGTAAATTTCCCGCCGTCATGGTGATCGCGGCGAGGATCGCCAGAGTCCACGTCCACGAGTGCAGTAAAGTTGGAGAATCGGCAAAATCAAACGCCACAAAAAACAAACGCAAAATCACCGCAAATCCGGCCGCCTTGGAAACCGTGGAAAGAAAACCGGCGACCGGAGTCGGCGCGCCTTGATACACGTCGGGCGTCCAGAAGTGAAACGGCACGATTGAAATCTTGAAGCCAAGACCCACTATCAGCAAGGCGAACAAGCCAAAGAAGAAAGGGAGCGAAATCTTCCCGGCGGCGAAAAATGCCGAGAGTTTGTAAATATCCGTCGTGCCGGTAAAGCCGAAGATGAGGCTAAACCCATAAAGCATGATGGTGGAAGCCATGATGCCGTAAAGCAAGTATTTGAATCCCGCTTCGGTGGAGCGCTCATCACTGACGATGAAGCCCGCCAATAAATACAGCGGAATGGAGGCGGTTTCGATAGAAAGATAGAGCATGATCAAGTCGGCAGAAGCCGCCATGAGATTCATGCCCAGCAGAGAAGCCAACAGCAAAAGATAGGCTTCGCCGCGCCGCCCGGCTTTTTCGTGATCCATCATCAGCAAAGCGGAAAGCGCCGCCGAAGCCATAAAAAGCAGTTTGAAGAAGAAGCCGAACCAATCAAAGCGAATCATGCCGCCTAAAACAGAAACGGGTTCGCCGGGTCTGCCAAAAAGCAAACTGACGAGCATGGCAAGCGCGAGTCCGCCGGCGGTTAACCAGCCGACGTTGCGGCGTTGTTCTTCCTTCCAAAATGGTTCGACGATCAATAAGACCATGCCGAGAATGAGAATTAAAATTTCCGGGAGGATGGAAGCGAAAATTTGCGGCGTAAACATTAGGAGCCTCCCAAAAGTCGAAGTACATTTTCAACGCTTTTCTCGATCAACGGGACCATAAACGCCGGAAAAACGCCAATTAAGATCATAAAAAAAGAAAGCGTGGCGATGGCGATCTTGTCGAGAACGGTCACGTCGCCAATATGATCTTCCAA
>JADLCG010000031.1 GCA_020847355.1 Anaerolineales bacterium
TAAGTTTGCCGCTGTTTTCCAATCTTTCAACTGGCGGGCTAAATCCGCTTTTTGAAAATAATAACACCAGCCATGCGCAGGTTCGGGATTATAAATTTTCGGCATCTGTGCGCTATGCTCGTTCAAGATTGGGGCGGTTGAAGAGAGCGCCGCCGCATCGCGCAACAACGTTTCATCCGGAATCAATTTATTGATCGAATCAATTTCAGGATCAAGCAAGCGCAAGCATTTGGGCGGCGCGTAATAAAAAACGACTGCTTGCGAGGTATTGCCAGTAAATGTGCCCGCCAAGAAATCATATTCGACGGGCAGGTTCGGCGCTAAAGCCAAACCACTCCGATTGGTAGGATAAAACAAAACATAATCAATTTTATCGTCGTATTCATTCGGGGCGTAAATCCAGTTCAGCGCCGCGCTCAACGAATTATCCGCATAGTAGGTTAACTCTTCGTTGATCAAAACAATTGTATTTTTTTCCAATGCGGGCGCGCGCCAAGTCATTTGCCAAAACATATTTTTTTGCGCGAGCCAATCGCGCCGAAATTCATTTGACCATAAAAACTGCCTGCCCGAAGCAAAAGCGACGAATAAAACTAACAAGGTTGTTTTAAGTTTCTTTGGCAAAAATTCTAGCAAGCCGATCAAAATAAAACTTGAGCCAAGCATAAAAGATAACGTAGCGCGATTGGCAGGATAGCCCAATGAAACGGGAACATTCGTCAGCCAAAATGGCGGGCCAGCCAACACAAGCAGAACCAAACCAAAAGCCAACAGCCACCCATTTGATTTCGCGCCGCTTTCCTTAACTGAAACTTGATTCCACAGCCCAAACAGACTCAGCCCCGCAACCGCCAGCACAACGAAACTATAGATCGCCAATGTGCGCGGGCCATCTACCTGTAAATTGGGGAGTTGAAAAGCCTGCTCCCAAGCGCCGAAAGTCGTCGTCCATAAGCTCGCGAAAACATTTTGCAAAAGTAAAACAAGCGTATTGAGCGGCGCCTTGGCAAACTCCGCTTTGAGATTGAATTGATAAACCGTATTGTTGAAGATGAAGATCCGCGATAAAACTGCCAGCGTGAAAACTGCCAAATATGGAAACGCCAGCTTACAGGTACGGACGAAGCGTTCTTTGGTCGTCAGGGCTTCATCCGCAAGGGAAATCCAAATCAGTAGAGGACGGCTTAATTCCAAGACGAAAAAATATTCCATCATCCATAAATTGAGCGCGGAGAAAATCAACGCAAAAATTGTTTTGCCGCGCAGGGTCAAATAATAGGAAAATAGAAAAAAGAAAAGTACGATGAAAAAATGGCTATAGAGGTAACTGCCCCACTGCTGATTGAAGCCCGGATATAAGAGAAAAATCAAACTTAAAGGAAGCGCTATATTTTCGCGTTTGGGAAATAATTTTTTAGCGATTCCAAAAACCGTTAACGCGCCCGCCCAACGCATTAGTAACGCAAAGGCTTGCCAATAGATCGGTTCTTGCGGAAAAATGCGCGTGGTGATTTGATACAACAAAGCCCAAACTGGGCGATTGGTTGAGAAATATTTGGTCAGCGCTTCAAAGCCCAATTGATAGCGGATCCAGGACATGGGCAGATCGTCCCAATAAAAGCCAAGTTGGGGAAGCAATAAAGCATAGGCAAGAATTGCTGTAATAAAAAGAGTAAATGCGGGATGAAATTTTTTCATATCACTTTGCGAGAGCGTCGCCCTACTCTTTTACGATCCACGTGCCGGTTTCTTTTCTCAAGGCTTTTCCGATATTTTCCGGGTTGGTGATTAACGCTTCCGTGCCGCCGTTTTCTAAATACCAAATCGCGGCTTGAATTTTCGGCGCCATAGAACCTTTAGCAAAGTGAGCGCCTTCTTCCAAATATTTTTTGGCTTCCGCTACGGTCATTTTATCCAGCCATTGTTGATTCGGTTTGCCAAAATTGATCGCCACTTTTTCTACGGCAGTTGCGATCAAAAATAAATCCGCTTTTATTTTTTGCGCCAATAGTGAAGATGCAAAATCTTTATCTATCACTGCCGCCACGCCTTGCAATTCGCCATCGCCGCGATCTACAACGGGGATTCCCCCGCCGCCCACTGTGATGACTGCCTGCCCAGCGTCTAACAACAACTTAACTGAATCAAACTCGACAATTTCTTTGGGCATGGGCGAAGCGACGACTCTACGCCAGCCTCTGCCTGCATCTTCCACCACCGACCAATTCATTTCTTGTTGGCGGCGTTGCGCTTCGGCTTCATCCATAAACGAGCCAATCGGCTTGCTCGGTTTTTGAAAGGCTGGGTCTTTTGAATCTACTAACATTTGCGTCACAATAGTTACCGCTTTTTTATTTATTTTGCGTTTGAAGAATTCATTCCGCAAGGCTTGTTGTAATTCATAGCCAATCGCGCCTTGCGAATCCGCGCCGCAGACATCGAGCGGGACTTCGTGCAAACCTTCTTTGGCGGCAATCTCTGAGCGCCGTAAAATAAAGCCCACTTGAGGTCCGTTGCCGTGACCGATGGCTACATCCCAACCTGCTTCAACCATGTTAACCAAATGCACAGCCGTTTCTCGAAGCGCAATTTCTTGATCTTCAACCGTGACGTGTTTATCATCTTTGATGAGGGCATTGCCGCCAATGGCTACGACTGCGAGTTTAGTCATTCGGAAAATCCTTTCTAGGTGTTAGTGACTAGGAATCAGGACTAGGTTCTGGATCTAAGTCATCCGTCTGTAGAGAAATATGATATTCGGATTCTTGTTCTCGAACATACTTATTTCCATATTCAGAGCCGCCTTGTTGTTGCTTACGAATGAAAGCAATATAACCATTTAAAGATTTTTCAGCTTCCATTTCCGTTTCTCTCACCCAAGATAGTTGTTCTTCATCCACATAACCTAATGAGTTTGCGGCAATAAAAGCGCTTAAAACCTCTGTTAGAGAGCCACGAGCAAAATAGAAAAATCGAATTCGATCTAAGTAATGGAATCTTCCATAACCTTCTGCAATATTTAACAAAACACTTAAAGATGCTCTGCGAATTTGATCAGCAAGATTATATTTCTCGTAAACAGGCAAAGACTGAGCAAGTTTATAAGAAGCCTTCAACAAACGCAAAGAATGCTGATAGCTTGCTAAACTTTCAAAACCTTTATCTTGTTCACTCATCCTAATCCCTAGTCCCTAATCACCTTTACCTAACTCATCGTCAGCGCCATCACCGCTTTTTGAGCGTGCAAACGATTCTCAGCTTCGTCATAGACTACTGAATGCGGTCCGTCAATCACGCCGTCTGTGACTTCGAGTCCACGATCCGCTGGCAGGCAGTGCATGTAAATAGAATCTGCTTTGGTTAATTTCATGCGGCGTTCGTCCGTAATCCAAGATTTGTATTTATCAATCAAGGCTTTACCTTCATCCTTAGCGGTGGTTGTCAACATCGGTCCCCATGATTTTGGATAGACCACATCGGCATCTTTGAAGGCTTCGTCCATGTTATCGGTCACGTCAAAACCGACGCCATATTTTTTGGCATTGTCTTTGGCTTGTTGCATAATGTCAGGCATTAACTTAAACTCCGGCGGGTGCGCCAAGACCACGTCACAACCGAAGCGCGTCATTTGTAAAATCAAAGATTGGGGAACAGAAATCGGCTTACTATAAGACGCGGCATATGCCCATGAGACAACCACTTTTTTCTTTTTCAAATCGCGACCTTTTTTTTCTTGAATGGTCATCAAATCCGCCAAGCATTGAAACGGATGATAGACATCACATTGCATGTTGAGAATTGGCACGCGACTGGCTTTAGCGACGTCATTGATATATTGATTGCCAAAATTCCAGTCACATTGACGAATTGCAATGCCATCAAAGTAACGCCCAAAAATTTCGCCAATTTCTTTGGCTGTATCGCCATGTGAGATTTGAGTCGTTTCGCTATCAA
>JADLCG010000032.1 GCA_020847355.1 Anaerolineales bacterium
GAGATGCTCGGCGCTGAGTTGAATTATTTTGAGGGCGGCGAGATGATGTTTCCGCAGGTGAAAAGACCTTTTATTGAGACTTCGGAAGTCTTAATAGAGTCTTTCAAATCAAGGAATCTTTCAAAAGACTTCCGAAGTCTGGGCAGATTGAGTTTGATTTGTGAAGCAATTGGCTTGGTCAAAGAAGACATTGGAAAAGATGCTGTGATTTCGGGGATGATCCCCGGGGCTTATACGTTGTTACTTTATATTTGCAACCCGAAAAATTTGTTTATTGAAATGAAGAAGGAATCGCAAGCAGTGATGGATGCTTTGTTAATTCTTTCAGACCTTCTGGCGAAAATTGGCAATGAATATCAAAAAGCAGGCGCAGATTTTATTACGATTCACGATATGGGCGGATCGCCTGGGTTTATTGGTCCAGCCAAATATGAGCAGTTTGTTTTGCCTGCTGAAAAAATGTTGATTGAGAAATTAAATTCAACCACCTCCGCCGAGGACGGCGAAAGAAGCAAGAAGCCTGTTGTCTTGTCTGTGTGTGGGGATGTGACGAATGGATTGCATCTGCTCGGTCAAACGGGGGCGGATGCGATTTCTGTTGACCAGACGACGGATTTAATTAAGGCGCGTGAAGTATTGAAAGATACATTGCTGTTTGGGAATCTTGATCCCGTAGGGACAATTTGTCAGGGAGGCGAAAGCCAAATTGCAGAGGCAACTCAAAGGGCGAAAGAGGCGGGCGTGGATGCGATCTGGCCCGGTTGTGATTTGCTTGTCCAAACGCCGGTTGAAAATATCAAAACGTTCGTCAAATAAAAAAACGGAGACTTTTCATAGTCTCCGTTTTGGTTTAATTTCCAGTGCGTTCGCAGAGTTCGGTATATTGTCCGCAAGTGGAATTGGGACCTTCTTTTGCAGGTTCGCTAACTCTTTCTATATCCGGCGGTTTTACAAAACAACCGAGAGGTTCAATCCCCGTGACGTTGAAACCCAACGAAACGCGGCAGGTGTTATCAAACGCGGCAAGCGCTTTGATGGGATAGTTGGGGTCTTGATTATTCGCGGCGCCGGCTTCTTCTGCGGACATAAAATCCTGCGCGTAGAGCATGGCGGGGTTGATCAATAAGCCGCTGGCGTCTGCGCTCCACATAAAAGCTTCTTTGCCGCCGAAGATCCATTTCTTGAAGGCAATTTCAACGGCTGGCAAACTGCCGTCTGTGGCTTGGCGAACCCAAGCGAAGTCAGCGTCGTCTTTGGGATAGAGGTTTTGGCTCAAGTCAAAAACGGCGGTTTCAAAACCGTCGCTTGGGTAGTCATCCGGGCGATTAATTTTAGAGCCGCCCACATCGCCGTTCACATCCAAAAAAACTTTTACTTGATCTGCGGAGAAGCGCTCAGTATAAGGACCCTGCGTGACGAGGAGCAACTCCGCCCGCCCATCGCCATTGCGATCAATCTCCACGCCATACGAACCAGTTAAGGATTGCGTTGCCGCATCTAGACTGACGAATGAAATTTTGACATAATAAAAAATATCGTCGCTGATGATCGAGAAATTGACGATATCCAAATCCGGCAGATAGTTCATCTCGTCGGCGGAAAAGGGGCGCTCAAAACGATTGCGAAAGAACTCGTCGCCAGAACGCACGACTTTCGTCTCGAAGGTCAAAGCGTTGTCGTTATCATGGGCAGTGGCGCGATCGGTAATGCCGGTAGTGGGCACATTGGCGTGAGCGATTGCGCTTTCCGTAGGCTGTTCCTCAGTGACTGGCGGAGCGCTTTCTGTGGGAAGCGGGGTCTCCGTTACGCTAACGGCGGTTGCGGCTGGTTCAGTTGCAGAAACAGGCGTTTCCGTAACCGGCGTTGAACAAGCCTGCAAAACCATTGCGAGAACGGTCAAAAACAAAAATCTCTTAAACATGATCCTCTCCTTCATTGCCTTTCTCGTCAGAATATATCACAAGGCTTCGCCTGCAATTTACTTTTGCGCTAAGAAATAAGGGTGATATTTGTCTATTATAGTTAACAAAAAAGCAAGGCTGTATTTTCCCAAATTGCAGAAACATAACAATCCCCGCCCCAGCCAAAGGATTTGCCCGCTATAATTTAAAATTATTTTTTGTACGCAAATTGGTCAATTTCTGGTCAATAGAACAACTATTCTTGACGCTTTAAAAAGGATGTGCTACCATCTCTATCAAAGTTGTTCTTACACGAGGAGAATCTATGAGTAACACGAAACGCGGCTTAGTGACATTTTCTTGGTTAGTGATCGCAAGCCTTTTAATTACGGCTTGTCAAAAGTCGCTGTCACAAGCGCCCGCCGCCACGCCAACCCAAATCGCCACCGGGCTATTTGTCTCTCCGTTTCCATCCGCTGAAAACCCGTTGGATATGATCGCAGAATTTGCCAAGCAAACATCTGTCGCGCAAACTGTCGCCGCTGGCGGCGTGGTCACTACCGGCACGCCTAACCCGATCGCCGGTACGCCGACTCCGCAAAACGGCACGCCCCAACCCGCCGTGACGAACATCACCAGCACGCCCGGCGTACCCGCCACAGATTCCGCCAACCTCAGCACGCCAACCAACGCCAACATGGCTGTCGCTACCACCGCCTCCGCGCCAACTATCGCTCCCGCCAATTCCACGCCAGTTCCGCAAGGCGTTCGTCCGGCAAGCTACACTTTACAAGCTGGAGAATTTCCATTTTGTATCGCCCGCCGTTTCAACGTAGATCCTTACGCTTTGTTATCCGCCAGCGGATTGACCAGCCCGGATCTATATTACCCGGGTCTCACCTTGAAGATTCCGCAAAGCGGCAGTTTCCCCGGCGAGCGCATGTTGATTTCCCACCCTGCCACCTACAGCGTGCTTTCCTCAGACGAAACTTTATACAGCATCGCCTGTAAATATGGAGACGTAGACCCAGGTCAAATCGCTTCCGCCAATGGCATCGCCACCGGCTCAACGCTGAGCGTCGGTCAACAAATCAAAATTCCGTAAAATCTTAATCTGCCAAAAGCCCAGGCAAACGCTTGGGCTTTTTTTATACCCATAGGAGAACTTATGCCATTTCAATTGATCAAATCCGAAACCTTGTTACAAGGGCGCACCTTCAAAATTCGCCGCGATCTATTGCAAACGCCGGACGGGCGCGAAACAAAATATGAAATTGTCGAACACGGCGGCTCAGTCGTGATTATCCCAATGGATCAAGCTGGAAACATATTATTCGTCCGCCAATACCGCCACGCCGCCGGAATGGATATGCTTGAACTCCCCGCCGGAACGCGCGAAAAAGACGAACCTTTTGAAGAATGCGCCGCGCGCGAAATCCGCGAAGAGACGGGGATGCAAGCTGGAACATTGAAACAACTCGGCTCTTTCTACCTCGCGCCGGGTTACTCGACCGAATACATGGGCGTCTTCCTAGCCACCGATCTCAAACACAATCCGCTCCAAGCCGATGACGACGAATTTCTAGCGGTGGAAAAAATTCCAGTCCAGCAAGCCTTTCAAATGGCAGAGCGCGGCGAACTGCCCGACGCCAAAACTCTCGCCGCATTATTGATGGCGAAAAATTATTTGGAAACATAAAGTTCACTGCAACATTTTCCCGCCGACTCCTGTATTACACTCCAGCTATGAATGCGCCCACCGACCGCGACTTGATCCTGCGCGCCCGTCGCGGCGAGAACACGGCTTACAGCGAACTCGTCACCCGCTATCAAACCAGCGTGTTCAACGTCTGCTATCGCATTCTGCACAATTATTTTGACGCAGAAGACCTCGCTCAGGAGACCTTCATCCGCGCGCTTGATCGCCTGCACACCTTCGATCTCGAACGCGAGTTCAGCCCCTGGGTTCGGCGCATCGCCGCCAACTTGTGCTTGAATCATCTCGAAGCGCAGAAACCATCCGCCGCGTTGGATGAAGATCGGGATGAGGATAAAACTCAAAGTCCGGCGGAACAGGTTGAGGTCAAAGAAAGAAGCGAGCAAATTCGCGCCGCCCTCGCATCCCTGCCGCCGCATTATCGCATCGTCATCGAACTACGCCATTATCAAGAATTATCGTATGCTGAAATTGCGGCTGAATTGAACATCCCATTGAGCGACGTGAAGAGTCATCTCTTCCGCGCGCGCCAACTTCTCGCGGAGAAACTCCATGCACCTGACTGACGATCAACTCAACGAATATTTAGATGATGAATCTTCCGAACATGACGCAATTAAAACGCACCTTGATTCGTGCGCTGAATGTGCCGCTCGATTCTCTGCCCTGCAAACTTTATTTGCCAAATTGGACTCACTGCCCGATACGGCTTTATCTACCAACCTCGCCGCCCGCTTCCTCCCGGACCGAAAACAGATTCCACAACTTCCGCGTTGGCTCACGCTGACGATTTCTCTGCAAGCCGTTGGCGCGCTGATCGCATTAGCGCTTGCCGCCCCATTTGTTTCGATGCTGTTGCCGCAAGCGCCATCCTTGACTGCCTGGCTGTTTGAAATTCAAACGCTCTGGATTGCAGGGCTGGACGCAATTAGCAACTATCAGTTACCAATCGCCCAACTCCCCACCTATCCTGTTGAAATATCCACGCTCTTCATCGCCCTCGCTATCGTCTCCGTCTTTTGGATCTTTGGCAATGGCTTTTTGTTAAGAAATCAAAGAAAATAAAATACGCGCGGGTTGAGGAGCGGCAACATAAGCCGCGCATCAAAACCGCTTGTAAATAGGAGTCTTCCATGAATAACATCTTACATCTTGCCATCATCATCCTCTTGCTGACCATTACTCTCGCCGCTTACTTTCTTGTGATTGGCGCGTTGTTTGCCAACCGCATAAGTAAAACGCAAACCAGCCTCAACCTCACGCCCGGACGTTCGTTCGGCGTGGGCATGGTCAACTTCCTTTTCTTTGGCTTGATTGCTTTCGTCATGCTTTCGCTCGCCGAAAACGCAGGGCATTTCATCAAAGGGCTTCTTACCATCCCCGCCTTGCTCATCCTTGCATTTCTCGCTGTTCTTTTAAGCGTGGGGCTGACCGCCGCCGTGCAACACCTCGCTGAGCGCCTCTTCCCGGATACGGTGAATTGGAAGCGCAATTTATGGAGCGCAGTCATCTTGTGTATCGCCTGCGCCCTGCCTTTTGTCGGCTGGTTCTTGTTGTTACCTTATATCGCCTTCACTGGAGTCGGCGCGGCAATCTTGGGATTCTTTCAGAAAAGTTAATCGCTGATCTTAGACACCGCCCCGAAGGTTTCTCTATAAACGCTCAAATTGAAATCAGCCTTCGGGGCGATATTCTTCATTCTTCATTCTCCACTCTCCATTTTCCCCTGCAACTTTTTCCCGCTCGCCCCTGTATCCCCTACATCAATCAAACGAAAGGAAAAAACCAATGGCAGACATCTCCGCCATCTTCTTCATCTTACTTATCCTCGGAAGCGCCTTCCCAGCCATGCTCGCCGCGTGGTGGCTATTATTTCCCAATCTGATTCAACGCGCCCAAACCCGCGTGGAAAAGACTCCTTGGGGAACTTTCTGGCTGGGGCTGATCCTCGTCATTGCCTTAGCTATTCCCATCATCATCCTGCTCGCTTTGCCTTTTGGTCCAGCCAAATTCATCGGCTGGGTTTTGCTCGGCGCGGCGCTGACTCTTTCCACCATCGGCTCAGCGGGCATCTCTGCCCATCTCGGCGCAAGACTCGCCAAACATAGCGCCATCACACCGCTAAGCGGATTCATTCGCGGCGCGATCCTCCTTGAACTCGCCGCTTTCTTTCCGCTCATAGGCTGGTTCTTCGTGTGGATTCCCATCATTCTCATCTCTTTCGGCGCGACAGGTTTCGCCCTGCTCAACTGGACTCCGCGAGAAAATATCATCCACGCAGAAACAAGCGCGCAGATAAATTCCGCCCTCACAACCCGCAACACATAACATTCCCTATTCTTCATTCTCCATTCTCCATTCCTCATTCTTCATTCCCTAATTCGCCATGACTCTATCCCGCCGCGACTTCCTCAAACTCACTGCCCTCTTCTCCAGCGCCGCCACGCTCAACGCCTGCGCCCCGCTTGCGCGCAAGTTGAGAACCGAAGCCCCAACCCCCGCAGGGAGTCAACTCAGCGCCGCCGATTTCACAGCCCTCAATCGCATCACCTTTGGCGCAAGAGCGGAAGAACGCGCGCGCTTCGCTGAAATTGGTTTACAAAACTACATCGAAGAACAATTGGATTTTGAAACCATCAACGATCTAAACTTAGACCTGCAACTTTCAACCTTCAAGACATTAACTATGTCCGCCAACGAGATCGAAGCCGTCGCCAATGAACTCTTCGACGGCTACGACCGCAAGCGCCCAATCAACGAATTGCGCCAAGCCACGTTTCTGCGCCAGTTATACAGCCAGCGCCAGTTGTATGAAGTCATGGTGGATTTTTGGAGCGACCACTTCAATATTTACATTGAGAAAGAGCCGCTCTTCTATCTCAAAACCGTGGACGACCGCGAAGTAATTCGCAAACACGCGCTCGGCAACTTCCGCGATCTACTTTGGGCATCGGCGCATTCGCCCGCCATGCTCACCTATCTCGACAATCAAGCCAACGTCAAAGGCGCGCCCAACGAAAATTACGCGCGCGAGTTAATGGAACTGCACACGCTCGGCGTGCATGGCGGCTACACTCAAAACGACGTGATGCAATTGGCGCGTTGTCTCACCGGCTGGTCGGTCAAAAAACATTTCTGGCTGGGAGAATTCACCTTTCGGGAAAAACAACACGCCAACGGCGTGAAAAATGTTTTGGGGCTTGAGATTCAGGAATCGGGTCAGAGTGAGGCGGAGCAAGTCCTCGAACGGCTCGCGTTGCATCCATCCACCGCAAAATTTATTTCCGCCAAATTGGCGCGGCGCTTCATCGCCAACGATCCGCCGCAAGAGATCATCGAACGAGCCGCGCAAACTTTTCTAAACACAAAGGGCGATATCAAATCTGTCTTGCGGGTTATCTTATTTGACGGTCTTGCATTTGCCAAACCAAAATACAAACGCCCGCTCAATTTTGCGCTTTCCGCATTGCGGATGCTCAACGTTGAAACCGACGGCGCGGCGTTACGCAAACCGCTTTTGCAAATGGGGCAAATGTATTTCAACTGGCCCACGCCCGATGGCTATCCCGACTATGACGAAGCCTGGCAAGGCAACCTCATGCCGCGCTGGCAATTTGCGTTTGAATTAATTCGCAACGAAATCCCCAAGACAGTTTGCGATCTGAATGCTTTATTGGATGTCTCTTCGAGCGGCAGTTTACCAGCCTCTGTAGATTCTCTCGCCGCGTTGCTTTTGGGCGCGCCGTTAGA
>JADLCG010000033.1 GCA_020847355.1 Anaerolineales bacterium
ATTCTCCAACCAGGAAACTAACAAACTATATGACTACCAAACTAATAGAATGTATCCCCAATTTTTCCGAAGCGCGGCGACCTGAAGTGATTGACCAAATCGTCGCGTCTATCCAATCGGTCAGTGACGTAAAACTCCTTGACCGTTCCTCTGATCTTGACCACAACCGCACGGTGTTAACTTTTGCAGGCTCGCCAACAGGCGTGGAAGAAGCCGCCTATCGTGCCATCAAAACGGCATCTGAATTAATTGATTTAGATCAACACACCGGCGAGCATCCCCGCATTGGGGCAACCGACGTTGTGCCGTTTGTGCCGCTGTCTAATGCCAGCATGAATGATTGCATTGCCATCGCCGTCAGCTTGGCAAAACGCGTGGGGTCAGAACTCAACATCCCCGTCTATTTGTATGAAGCGGCGGCTACCAGACCCGAACGAACTAATTTGGAAAATATCCGCAAGGGGCAGTACGAAGTTCTTAAGTCAGAAATCGAAACCAATGAAAATAGAAAACCTGATTATGGACCCAGCAAACTTCCGAAAGCGGGCGCAACGGTTATCGGCGCGAGAAATCCGTTAATTGCTTTCAATGTTTATCTCACTACTGATGATGTGGATATTGCAAAGAAAATTGCCAAAGCTGTGCGTCAATCATCGGGTGGTTTGCGTTATGTGAAGGGACTTGGTTTATTGGTGGATGGTCGCGCGCAAGTTTCAATGAACTTAACGAATTTTCGGGATACGCCCATTGCGCGTGTGGTTGAAATGATTCGACGTGAGGCTGAACGTTATGGCGTTGCGATTCATCATAGCGAGTTGGTTGGATTGATTCCGCAGGAAGCGTTGATTGATACGGCGGTTTGGTACACGCAACTAGACCAATTTGATAAAGAACAGATTCTTGAAACAAGACTTTATTCAGCAGACGATAGACAACAGACGACTGACCATAATCGTCCATCGTCAATGGTCAATGGTCTGGATAACGCTTCAACCTCTAACCTGAAACCTGCAACCTTCATAGACGAATTAGCCTCGCCCTTGCCTGCTCCTGGTGGTGGCTCTGCCGCCGCTTACGCTGGCGCAATGGGCGCCGCGCTGGTTTCTATGGTTTCAGGTTTAACCATCGGACGAAAAAAATACGCCGAAGTGGAAGCCGAAATGCAAGCCGTGCATGTGCTCTCTGAAAAATTGCGCGCTGAAATGACTCAAGCAGTGGATGATGATGCCGCTTCATTTGAAGCAGTGATCGGCGCTTTCAAATTACCCAAAGAGACCGATGAACAACAAAAAGCCAGGACTGCCGCCATTCAAATTGCAACCTTGAACGCCGCGTACATACCTTTGCAATCTGTCCAACGCGCTGTCAAAATTATGGAGCTTGCGATCAAATGCGCTGAGCATGGAAATATCAACGCCATCAGCGATGCGCTGTCTGGCTTTGCGATGGCGCGCGCTTCGTTAACTGCCGCTGGTTATAACGTGCGAATTAATATCAATTCTCTGCCAGATAAATCCGCTGGAGATGCATATTTGAAAGAACTGGCTGAGTTGGAAAAGAAAGCCGATAAGCTGGAAAAAGAGATAAGAAAGATAATGAAGGATAGAGGCGGGATATAGCATGGGTATATGGAGTCAAGTAGCTTGCTACTTGACTTTTTTGATAAATCCGCCAGCAAGCTGGCTGACTCCATACTATGGAATCCAATGGCTTGCATTGGATTTTAGAAATCATCTTCGACTTTAATCTTATCAATTGGCTGATTCAAAACTTGCTCCTTTAATTCATTATCCCCATTTTCCAGAAACCATCTATAACCACAAAATTGGTAATCAATAGCATTTTCCGCCAATCCATGTTTGACAAGATTTTCATGCACATAACGAAGTCTTGCCAAATATGATTTTTCATAAGTTAAGCAGGTATCCCAATAATTAAACCAAACTTGCCTGCCAGATGTATGGTTTTGTTTGTTAATTTCAATGGCAGTAATTGAATGAAATTGTTGAATTAGCTTTGGTAAAGTTTTTGAGTTTTCAGGCGCTTCGGCAATAAAATGATAATGATTGTTCAAAATAGCCCAAGCCTGCAAATTCCAATTCAAAAGACTCGCTCTTGCAAATAAAATTTGTAAGACAAATCCTTTCAAATTGTCATCGCTTAATAAGTGTTGTTTGTGTAAAATAGCCCCCGTAACCATATACATTGCATTTGGAAGAAAGTAATGTGGCGGGTTATGCAAGTAGACTTTGTAATTATCTTCCATACTTTATATTATACATTTGGAGTGCAAAAGCTAGCTTTTGCAAATTACGCCAGCAAGCTGGCTGACTCCATAAGGAGAAAAAACAATGGGACTTAAACCTGATCACTGGATTCGCAAGATGGCGTTGGAAGAAAAAATGATCGAACCGTTTGTAGATAAACAAGTAAGACAGGGCGTGATTTCGTATGGCGTTTCGTCTTATGGATATGATATCCGCGTGGCTGATGAATTTATGATTTTTACCAATGTCCACTCGGCAATTGTAGACCCGAAAAACTTTGACACGAAGTCTATGGTGGAGTTTAAAGGCGAAGTCTGCGTAATTCCGCCGAATTCCTTTGCGTTAGCGCGAACAGTGGAATACTTTCGTATTCCGCGCAAAGTGCTGACGGTCTGTTTGGGTAAATCCACCTATGCGCGGTGCGGGTTGATCGTCAACGTCACGCCCTTTGAACCGGAGTGGGAAGGCTACGTCACTTTAGAAATTTCAAACACTACGCCTTTGCCGGCAAAAATCTATGCAAACGAAGGCTTGGCGCAAGTCCTCTTTTTTGAAGCCGATGAAGAATGCGAAACTTCGTATGCCGATAAAAAAGGCAAATATCAGAAGCAACAATCTATCGTATTGCCCAAGTTGTAAGCGGAAAGGTCTGGCGTGTTTCAAAACATTTCAGACCTTTTTTGAGGATGAATTTATGAAATTCAAATTTAATCTTCCGGCTGAGTTTAGCGTTCACTTGATCGCCTCAATGACCGCTATGATGGGCGCGATCAATGTCCTTTCAGCAGTTACGCCGCCTTTGCATGAAAGATTGAAAATACTTTTAACTGTCCTGCCGTTTATGGTTAGTCGCGGCGGGCATTTGGCTTCTGCTTTACTTGGGTTTGCGCTCATTGTTCTTTCGTCTGGCTTGTGGCGGCGAAAAAAGCAAGCTTGGTGGCTGGCATTTTTCATGTTGATCGCGTCGGTGATCGCGCATTTAACCAAAGGCTTAGATTATGAGGAGGCGATTTTTGCAATTTTGGTGATCGGCTTGTTGGTTTACGCCAAACCCCAGTTTCATGCGCTTTCAGATCGCCCCTCTGTGCGGCAGGGTTTGCAATTGACGCTTGCCGCCTTGCTGTTCACCGTCATTTATGGCGTAACTGGCTTCTATCTATTGGATCGGCATTACAGCGTTAATTTCGGCTTTTGGTCGGCGCTGCGCCAAACCTTGATCATGTTTGTGGAATTTTACAACCCGGGCGTTCAGCCAATCACCGGTTTTGGACGTTATTTCAGCGCTTCGATTTATGCGGTTGGGATCGCGACGATCGCTTCTGCCTTTTTTATGCTTTTGCGCCCAGTGCTGATTCGTCACCCGGCGACAGAAGAGGATAGAAAACGAGCTTGGGAAATTGTGCAAACGCATGGTCGTACAGCGCAAGCCCGCATGGCTCTCTTTGACGATAAATTATTCTTTTTTAGCGAAACTGGCTCGGTGATTTCTTACGTGTTGTCAAACCGCGTGGCGCTCGCGTTAGGCGATCCCATCGGACCTGAGGCGGATCTTGAAAATTCCCTGACTGCTTTCAAAGCTTTTTGCAAGGCGAATGATTGGCTCCCCGCGTTTTATCAGATTCCTGCCGCCAGCCTCGAAAGCTACAAGCAAGCGAAGTTTGACGCGCTCAATATTGGCCGCGAAGCGCTTGTTAATCTTGGAGCTTTTACTTTAGAAGGCAGCGCCAACAAGACTCTGCGTAATAGCTTTAATAAAATGCTGAAATTGGGCTATCGTTCCGACGTGATTCAGCCGCCTTATTCCGCGAGGATGATGCGCGAATTGAATCTGATCAGCGAAGAATGGTTGACGAGTAAGGCGCTTTCGGAAATGCGTTTTTCTTTGGGCTGGTTTGACGAAGCCTATCTCAATACTTGCCCCATTTTGTTGGTGCGCGATCGTGAAGGCTTTATTGAGGCGTTTGCAAATATCATGCCAGAATTTCAGGCGCGGGAAGTAGCGCTAGACCTTATGCGTCATCGCAAAGTTTCTGAATCCGGGCTGATGGATTTTCTATTTGTTTCGTTATTTCAGTGGGGGCAACAACAAGGCTACGCTTCTTTCAATCTTGGGCTTAGCGCTTTTACCGAAAGCCAGAGCGGCGCTCAAGACCCAGCCATGAAGCGGACGCTCAATTATTTATACAGCAACCTGAATCGTTTTTATAACTTCAGCGGCTTGCATTCATTTAAGGAGAAATTTCACCCCGATTGGGAACCGCGTTATTTGGCTTACCCGGGCGTGGTGAATTTGCCAGCCGTCGCCGCGGCGTTGATGAAAGCCAATTTAGGCAGAACTTCCTCATTAATTTAAACCTTAACTAGTTGGTTGTTCAAGGGTAGAATCCCGAATAATTTAGAGGTAAGTATGAACCAACCGCAGGCTTCCAAAAACATTCAAAGTCAGATTGAAGAAATGCAGAAGTCTTTGAGTAAGGCTCTGCTTCAACTTGCGCGCACAAGCGACGGGCAAACTTCTCTGGTTATTCGGGATTTGACTCAACTTTCGTTAGCCTTTACCGCGCTCAAGGATACGGCGGCGCGGCATTTGCGCGCTCAGGAGAGACAGCTTGGGGCGCTGGTTGGCGTGGGGAGCGTGATCAATTCTTCGTTAGGCTTGGAGCGCGTTTTATCCGAGGTGATGGATCGCCTGGTGGCGTTGATGAACGCCGAGCGCGGATTCTTGATGTTGCGCGAGGCGGATGGAAATTTGCGCGTGCAGGTGGCGCGGGGGATGAATCAAGAAGACGTAACTGAAGATAAATTTAATGTCAGTAATACGGTAATTAAACAAGTAGTTGTGACGGGGGAAGCGATTCTCACCACCAACGCGCAAGACGACCCGCGTTTTGGTCAGCAGTTTAGCGTGGCAACATATCACTTGCTTTCAATTTTATGCGCGCCGCTTAAAATCAAAGATGATTTGATCGGCGTAATTTATGTGGATAACCGGATTCATTCCGGCATGTTTCAACAAAGCGATTTTGAATTGATCTCGGCTTTTTCAAATCAGGCGGCGGTGGCGATTAATAACGCGCGGCTGTTTGACGATTTACAAGAAAGTAACCGCGAATTACAAATTGCTTATCAGGCAACTTTGGAAGGCTGGGTGCGCGCGTTAGATTTGCGCGATAAAGAGACTGAAGGGCATACGAAGCGGGTGACTGCTTTAACGCAACGGCTGGCGAGATCCATGGGGCTGAGCGAGGAGGCGCTGATCCACATTACGCGCGGCGCGCTTTTGCATGATATTGGGAAGATGGCGATTCCCGACGGGATTTTGCTCAAGCCTGGGCAGTTGAGCGAGGATGAAAGAAAGTTGATTGAAAAACATCCGGTGTACGCTTATGAGATGTTAAGCCCGATCAAATTTTTATTGCCGGCGTTGGATATTCCCTACGCTCATCACGAGAAATGGAACGGGAGCGGCTACCCGCGCGGATTGAAGGGCGAAGATATTCCGCTGGCGGCGCGGATCTTTTCAGTAGTAGATGTGTGGGACGCGCTGGTTTCGGATCGCCCGTATCGTAAAGGCTTGGATCCAGCCGAAATTCGCAAACGCATTGAGCAGGATGCGGGCTCTCATTTTGATCCTCAGGTTGTTGAGGCTTTTTTGAAGCTGGATAATTTAACGCCCGAATCTTAGGCTGGCTTGAAAATAGCCCGCGCCGTTTTGTGGTGTAAAAGAAAAGCGACGATCAGCATAACCAACCCAACAAACAGCAAGAAAATAGGCTGGAAGATGACGCCTGAAATAATTCCAGCGATCAGAATGTAAGCGTGCATGAGAAATGGAATCCAAAACGCGAGCGGATGGACCGGCTTTTGATAAAAGGCCGGTTTTTTGATCGCGACAATTAACAGAGCAGTTGAGAGGGTGGCAAGGATAAATGCGGGCCGAATACTTTTTGAAATTACGAATGAGATGAAGGCGTTTGTTCCGAGCACGCCTGCCAGCCCAACGATCAAAGCCAGCGCTGGCGCAAGCCAAACGCCGATCCAGTTTTTATTTCTGGCAAGCAGACGGAAACCAAGCGAGAAAGAGAAGACGACCCAAAACCACGCCCAGAAATTTCCAAAGGGCACGCCAAAATATTGTTCATTGAGTTGTAAACCCCAATTCCAAAATCCCAAGCGGACGGCGACTGCATCCAGCGCTAAATCTATATTCAAAGCGAGCAAACCGTCCAAGATTGGGCGAAGCCAATAGGGTAAGCTACTGGCGTCTGAGAATTCCATAGCGCTGTAAATAATACAGCCCCAAGCTACGCCAATACACAGCGGCACGTCTAAAACCATGATTAGGAATTGACCATAGGTATAAGCGTGCAGTTGGCGAATGGTGGCTAACTCCAGGGCTACGCCAAAGAGAATGCCCGCGCCAAGTTTTAGTAAATTGCCCGCGCCATGTTTGAACGCGTGCGGCAGACAGATAAGTAGCTGAATATAAACGATTAGTTCGAAGAGAATAAAGTAAGCGTTGGGCATTTATGACCTATTGAGATTTGAGATGGCGGCGTTGGTCAACTTCCCAGCCATTGACCCGTCAATTTAGGCAAACCGTTGATCGAGCCTTGCCGCGCCGTACACTGCGGAAGCGATTCTAAAAAGAGTCGCCCGTATTGTTTGGTTAATACGCGGCGATCTAAAATGACAACCACGCCGCGATCTGAAGCCGTGCGAATTAACCGCCCGAACCCTTGGCGGAATTTCAAAATTGAAGTGGGTAAGTAGTATTCGTTGAACGAATCTTCATAAAGTTCGGAGCGCGCCGCGATGATTGGATCGGAAGGCACGTCAAAAGGCAGTTTGGTGATGACCACTACGGAAAGCGCGTCCCCCGGCACATCCACGCCTTCCCAAAACGAGCGTGTGCCTAAGAGCACGGCGCGTTCTGTGGACTTGAAAGACTCCAGCAAGGCATTGGGCGAGGCGCCTTCGCCTTGTTCAAAGACAAAGATATCTTCGCGCGCCAGCGGATTGGTAATCGCTTGAGCGGTTTTCTTCAACGCCGCATAGGAGGTGAATAAAACTAACATGCGTCCGCCGCTGGCTTTGGCGGTGGCGATGATGGTTTTATCCAGCGCTTGCTGATAGCCGTTTATGTTTGGTTCGGGAATATCATTTGCGACATATAACAACGTGCTCGATTCATAATCAAACGGCGAGCCGAGCGAGATCGTATCCACTTCATCGGCGGAAAGCGTATTGCGGATATATTGAAATTCGCCGTGCGCCGTCATGGTTGCCGAAGCGAGGATCACGCTGGCTTTTTCATGCCATAGATATTTTTCCACCAGCGGACCGACGCGCAAAGGCGCAGTGTTCAATGAGAGCCGTTCGCCGCGCGGGTTGACTTCCACCCAGTAGATTAGTTCGTTTGACGGTTTGTGCATCAGTCCTGAAGCGGCGGTTTCGGCTTCGTGCATTCGGCGGATCAAACTGCTTAAGTTGCCGATCAGATCTTCGAGGCTGTCGTGGCCTTCAGCAAGCAACTCGCCGAAGTTTTTGTATAACTCTTCAAGCCCTTTGATCAATAAGCCCCATGTTTCGCCAACTTGTTCCCAGCCCATTTCAACTGCATCCCAGCCGGGCAAGGTGCGCGTGGCGGGTAAAATGCGTAACTGCCATGAATAATTATTGGATGGCTGACCTTCGCGTTGCCGATTGATGAATTCGCCGAGGATGATAAAAAACTGTTTGGAGAGTTGTTCGAGCCGAAAGGCTTGGTCGGTGAGGCGTTTGATTTGTTGCTGAAGCAGTCCAAAGTCCGAGGGGCGAAGCGCGGCGTGTAAATCGGTGAGGGCGCTTCCTAAAATTCCGGCGGACGATCCGCCTAACTCCTTCAACATTCTTTCCAAATCCAATTGGGTGAGGCGGAAGCCCAACGCGCCAGTGATCGCCGATTCCATGTGGTGCGCTTCGTCTACGATTACGTAATCATATTCAGGTAGAACCTTGTTTCCCGAAGCGACATCTGAAAGTAAAAGCGCGTGGTTGACAATTAGTAAATGTGAATTTTGCGCGGCTTGTTTAGCGCGTTGAAAAGGACACGCGCCGCCCATGCGCCCCATGCAAGTTTCAGTTGTGCAATTATCGTCTTCGGCGGAGAGGCGCGTCCAAACTTCGCGTTCAATGGGTCCGGTCAGGTTGAGTTCGTTTCTATCGCCGCTGGCATTTTCCAACTGCCACACCAAAATCTTCGCGAGCACGCGCATTTCATTTGCGTCTTTGGGTCCGTGCGTGCGCATATATTCTAGACGGCGCGGGCAGAGATAGTTACTGCGCCCTTTCATCACGGCGGCGCGCAAGTCAAGATTGAGCGCGGCTTTTAGGTTGGGCAAATCTTTTTTGATCAATTGATCTTGCAGATTGATCGTGTTGGTGGAGACGACGACGCGCGTATTGTTTTGCAGGGCGAAGTAGGCGGCTGGCACGAGATAGGCAAATGATTTTCCCACGCCCGTTCCTGCCTCGACCATGAGATGGTTGCCGTTTGAAAGGGCATTCGCCACGCGTTTGAGCATTTCTACTTGTTCGGGGCGATGTTCGTAAGATTCAAAGTATTGCGAGAAAGGTCCGCCATATTCCAGAACGG
>JADLCG010000034.1 GCA_020847355.1 Anaerolineales bacterium
CCGCGAATTAGAAGATATTATCATCTTTCTAAATATACAATCTAGGCGATTCACATACTCGCGCTCAACGATTGACCTACACGGCGACTTAAATTCTAACACGCATCCAATTTGGGCTGTGACCGCCTATTAACGAAAAACCGGACGGGAAAGTTCCCGTCCGGAGAAATGACAACCGCGCAACATCATCTCGGCGCGTTAATAGAGAATGCCAATACGCCTACATTCTTCTCGTTAGCTTATTGCCAGCAGGTTTCTACGTCTATTCCACGTGCGCGAGGATACGGTCGTGCGCCGTCTCCGAATCCATATCCAGGATGGAGATCAATTTATCGCGCCCGCTTTCGCCCGCCACAATTTCCACGCGGGTTTTCGGCACGCCCAGCACTTCGGAGAGGTAAGCCAATAAAATCTGATTGGCATTTTCGTCCGAAGGGTCTGAAGCCAATTGCACTTTGATCGTGCCATCCGCCAACAAACCGACGATCTGATTGCGCTCGGCGCGCGGAGTGATCCGCAATGCCAAAGCTGAGCCGCGCTTGCCATCATGTAAAACGAATTTTCTTGGCATGTTTCACCTCAACCTTAATGAATTAACGCGGTTAGAATTCGGGAAAGGAATTCAACCGCTAAAATTAATATCAACGGACTAAAATCAAGCCCGCCCGCCGCGGGCATAATTTGCCGAATCGGATTCAGAAACGGCTCGACGATTTTATCCAGCGCCACGCGCAAGCTATGATAGGGCGGCAAAATAAAAGATAACAATGCGCTTGCAATTACGATCCAAATAAAAATCTGAGCCACCGCTCTAATCGCCAAGTCTAAACCGCTCACGCCGTAGATCCTCCAAATTACTTATATTGTCGTGGTCCCACAATTGCCGAGCCAACGCGCACCAATGTCGCGCCTTCTTCTACAGCCACTTCAAAATCCGCGCTGGTGCCCATTGATAGTTCGTCAAAGTTCAACTGCGGAAATTGCGTTTTCAAAAATTCCTGCAAGCGCCGCAATTTCTGAAAATACGGGCGCGAGTCTTCGGCTTGCGCGCCTAGCGGCGGCATGGTCATCAAACCGCGAATTTGCAAATTAGCCAAAGCGGAAATTTGTTGAACTTCACTCGCCAATTCACGCCAATTCGCCTCGTCAACAGCGAGCCAGCCAGATTTACTTTCCTCGCCGCCGAGATTGAACTCAAGCAGGACGGGCAAAGTTCTTCCCGCCTCGCCGCAAAAACGATTCAGGCGATTGGCAAGTTTCAGGCTATCTAGCGAGTGCATAAAATCAAAACGCTGGGCTACGATTTGGGCTTTACGGCTCTGCACATGACCAAGCATGTGCCATTCTACCGCAGAAAAATTCTCCAAAGATTGAATTTTCATAGCGCCTTCTTCGGGGTAATTCTCGCCCAAAATTTTCGCGCCCGCCGCAATTGCCGCCTGCACCGTCTCCAGCGTTTGGGTTTTCGTCACCACCACCAGTTTGACTTGATTGGCTGGGCGGCCCGACCTTCTCGCCGCCTCAGCAATCGCGTCTAAAGTTGCTTCGTATTTTTCACGGATGGATTTAACTAATTCGCTCATAGCTTAATTTTACCCCGCCTCGTTTCGATTTAACTCAATGCGCCGCTTTCCTGACCCTAAGCCGGCAGAGCCAACAAAGCGCCGAATCTACCCGTTTTGCCTTTTTCCGCTCGGTGCGAGAACCAATCGTCCAAGTGGCAAGCCGTGCAAATTGCCGAAATCTCAATCTGTTCCACGCCGGCGCGCCGCAATTGAAGCGCATTCGCTTTCCATAAATCAAAATAAGCGCTTCCGTCTCTCGTTTCAAGAACGGCTTCGGCTTCTTGTCCAAAAGCCGCGCGGACTTGTGAAATCACGTCTTCGCCAACTTGATAATGATCCACGCCAATCGCGGGACCGATACCGGCGCTGATATCCTCAGGTTTGCAACCATATTTCGCCTGCATACCTTTGATCGCCGCGCCAGCCACATTTTTAACAGTTCCCATCCAACCCGCATGAGCAATGCCAGCCACGCCTTTTTTGGAATCATAAAAAAACAACGGCGTGCAATCTCCAAAACGCATGAAGAGCGTCACTTGCGGATTATCAGTGAGCAGAATATCCGCCTGAGGGGAAGGGCTTTCCAACGGGCGGGGTTCGTCAGCGTAGACAATGTTCGTGCCGTGAACCAGCCAAACGTCGTGGATGGAGGCGGGGTTTCTATCCAGCGTTTGAAACGAGCGGATTCGATTTTCCGCCACGCAGGTCTTTTCATCGCCGACTGAGCCGCCCACATTTAAGGAAAGCCACGGCGCAGAACTAACTCCGCCGCGCCGCGTGAAAATCGCCTGCGTTACGCTTCGCGGAAAACTCTGAAAAGAAAAAAATTTGATTCCGTCTTTTTCATGAAAAGGCATTATTCTGCCCCGTGTAAAGTAAATTTCTTGATGTAGTATTGGCGCGTTTCATTCATCGATTCTTCAATGCTCGGGTAAGCAAACCAAGCGGTGGCTAAGCCGAACAGTGCGCCAGTGAGCGCGCGCATGAACGGCGTGCTTTCACGATACGGCAAAAGCGCATGAAGCCACGCCCAATCCAATTGACTGAAAAGCTGTGAAAAACCGTCTAAGCCAATTGGGACAATGCCGATCAGAATCCATAAAGTCCAATGCAGGGCTTTGATTTTCCTTCCGCTCAATGCGTAAACCAAACCGAATAACAGAATCGCCAAGTAGATCGCTACATCGCGTTCGCATAAGGCAATTTTGTAACCCAGCGTTTCGTTACCAAGAAAAGCGCGGGCTTCAAAGCGCGTGTAACTGTATGGATCGCTGAGGTTTTGAATGCCAGTGGCTTGTTCAAAAGTGATTGTATTTTTCAGGTTGGCTTCCGCCAGCGGATAAAAGGGCTGTTCGCCATAGAGGAAGAAAGAGCGAAAGCCAAATTGATGACACA
>JADLCG010000035.1 GCA_020847355.1 Anaerolineales bacterium
CTGATTTTCGCGGAAGGTATGGGCTTGGCGCAACAAACCATCCACCAAAGTGGTCTTGCCATGATCAACATGCGCGATGATCGCGATGTTTCTTAGATCTTCTCTTACAGTTTCCATGATTCACCTAATAAATTTACACCCACAACGGGTAGATTACGCAAAAAATGCCTCAGCCAAAGGGGCCGAGGCATCTTGTTCGTTCAAAATTTCGGCTTACTCAAATAATTGTATCAGACGTAAATTGTTTTGAATAGAGTTTTAAACCCGAGCTAACTTACCCGCTTTACGAATATCGCGATATTCCCACCAGACTTGCCAAATTCGCAGGGCGGCTTCAAGCTGAATTTTAAACGACATCTTTGATTTTCCAAAACGGCGATCGGCAAAATAAATTGGGGCTTCGCCAATCTTAAATTCCAGACAATGCGCCAAATATGCCATCTCAACCAAAAAGACATAGCCGCTGGATTGAATTTTTTCAAACGGAATTTGAAGCAAGGTCTCGCGCTTCCACATACGATAGCCAGTGGTCACATCGTGAAACGGCAAGCCGAGGATGGCTCTTGCGTAGGAATTTCCAAAAGCAGAAAGAACTTTTCTCCAAGCGGGCCAATCTTTATCTACAGATCCGCCTTGCACATATCGAGAGCCCAAAACTGCGTCGCATTCTTCCAGTTTTTTTGCCATTTCCACCAAGGCGGTTGGATCGTGAGAGAAATCCGCATCCATTTGGACAATCGCTTGCGTGTCTTCTGTGAGCAATTTTTGAAACCCGTTTAGGTAGGCGGAGCGTAAGCCCATTTTTCCCGGGCGGTGCATAACTTCTACTTTGCCGGGAAATTTCAAAGCTAGTTCGTCCGCAAGTTGACCCGTGCCGTCCGGGCTGTTATCGTCCACGATGAGGATGGAAATTTCTAGCGGAAGCGCAAATAAAGCGGAGACCAGTTTGGGCAGGTTCTCCGCTTCATTATAAGTTGGAGTGACAACAGTAATCTTCAAACGGAAGCCTACTTCTTAAGCCGCAACAACTCCGCTTTTAGCTGTTCAACATCCGAGAATTTTTTGCCTGAGAGATCGAGTTCGGCTAATTTCGCGTGCAGTTTCTTTTTGTGATTAGCCATTTGTTCGCGGTCTTTGATTGGGTAAAAATATTCCATAGATTGATCTAACCGTCCGCGAAGTTTTTCGCTGAGGGTGGTTAGATTCGTAGAGGGAATAGTCAGCACAAATTCAGAACTGCTTAAGTGACCTAAGAAATCCTCTGGGCGGCTGACTTCGCGCATGGTGTTGACGATCATCAAGCTAATTGCGCGCAACACGTCGTCTGAAGCGACAAAGCCATAAGCCTCGCGGAAATCGTCCATGTGTTCGATGACCGCAAACAAAACTGCCGCGCCATCTTTGCCCATAATTTCAGATAGCTTTTCTTCAACCAACGCGCCTTCCGGCAAGCCGGTGACTGGATTCGTAAGCGAACCCTGGCTGATGCGCTTCAAGGAGTTGCGCACGCGCAAGCGCAATTCTTGCACGTCAAACGGTTTGGTGATGTAATCGTCCGCGCCAAGTTCTAAGCCCTGCAAGCGGTCTGAGCGGTCTCTTTTTTCAGTGAGGAAGATGATGGGGATTTCTGCCGTGCGCCGGTCGGCACGCACGCGGCGAGCCACTTCGTAGCCGTCAATATCCGGCAGGCGGATATCCAAAATGATCAAATCGGGTTGGACGGATAAAGAAGAGCGCACGCCGTCTTCGCCCCAATTGACTGTGAAGACGTCATAGCCCTGAACGCGGAAGTAGGCGTTCAGCATTTCAGCTACGTCAAGATCGTCTTCGATGATGAGTATTTTTGACTTAGCGTCTGTCATGCAAGCTCTATGTGTGATAAGTTAGGAAATTGGTTCTTTTTGGACGATGAATTCGCAAACGCTATCGCCAAGAGCTACGCATTTGGATTCGTTTACGCGGAATTCGTTGCCGCCGGAGACCCATTTGAGCGATTCTTGCAAGAGGCCCGCCGCGACGAAGCAAACCGGTTTATCCGCGCCGGTTCTGCCCCAACAGCACGGGCATTTATGAATCGTCCAAATCCATTCGGTGTCTTTTTCTTCAACTGTGGTTTGTTGATCGCTTAATTGGGTGAAGATTTTGGCAAAGGCTGGCAGACCAATTCTCAGTTTAGATTGAAGCGGAAGGACGACGAAAGCCAAATCTGCCGCGCCGGCTAACGCTCCAAAATTTTTCAAGGCGTCTGAGAAGGTTGCGCGTCCCGCGCGTAACGCCAAACCACGCCCGCCGCGCGGACCGTACATTTCTTCAAGCGCGGAACCAATCGCGGAGAGTTCGGCAAAATCAAAGCCTTTATCGAGGTTATCGGCGGGGTAATTTTCAACGTAGTTATTCAGTCCGGCTAAATTGAGAATCGCATTTAAACCGTTTTTGCCCATCACTTCTTCAAGGGACTTGATGGTGATGAGACCAAATTTGTTAGGGTAATACAAACCAGCTTTTTGAAGGGGGGCCATAGCAACTCCACTAAATCAACTTCGCCAGGTCTTCGGCGGCGCGGCGCATATCAAGGAAGATCAGGCCAAGTTTCGCCTGTTCGCGGGCGAGGGCAGTGAGCACCGCCTCTTGCCCAACCGACATCAAGACAACGTATCCCTTAACGCCTTTGATGTAAACCTGCTCCAGCGAGCCGCGCCCAAGTTCTGAGGCGATTCTTTCGCCAAGGGAAAGCATGGCGGCGGACATGGCTGAAACGCGATCTTCTTCCACGCCTTGCGGCAGGGCTGAAGCAATGCTAAGACCGTCTACGCTGACGACAGCCGAGGCTTCAATATCTGGCGATGAAGCTTGCAATTCGCGCAAGCGATCTACCATTTGTTGCGTACGATTTTTAGTCAAAACA
>JADLCG010000036.1 GCA_020847355.1 Anaerolineales bacterium
GATAACCTTGTAATAATCTATCGGCGATAACTACGCCGCCGCCGACTCCCGTGCTAACGGTTAGATAAAGCACGTCGTGATGGCCCTTGCCTGCGCCGTAACGATATTCCGCCAGCCCGGCGAGGTTTGCGTCATTATCAAGGTAAGCTTTTACTTTGAAGTGTTCTGAAATTTTAGGCGCCAGCGGAAAATTATGCCATTCCGGGTTGTTCGGCGGGGCGAGTAAATATCCAGTATGCGGATTGAGCGGTCCCGGCGAGCCGATCCCAATTGCTTCTACAGCTTCATCTGCAACCCAAACCGATTCAATTACGTGAAGCAAGCGCTCAAAACCGCCAGCTTCTTCAGCCAGCGTATCAATCTTCTTTTGTTTGATGGGTTCCAGCGTGTCAGAAGAATAAGAGGCGGCGCGCATGTGCGTCCCGCCAATATCCACAGCCACAAATGTACTCATGCCGCAATTATACCGTATGGTTTTTGGATGACGCAAAAAGAAGCCCTAAAGCTGAAATAAAAAAACGTTTGACGCATTTTTTGAATTCGACTATTATCTTTTTATGTTCAAAACGATTGTTGACTTCCTGCGCGATGCCTTGCTGTGGTTTCGCCCCGGCTTGGGAATTAGAAAATGGTTTTTATATGTGATCGCCGGAGTTACGCTTTTAGGCTTGGGCATTGCCGTACTCTTAATTGACGTTTACCGCACTACGACGACCAATCCCTTGGTATTAACCGCGCTAAGCTATCTCTCTCTACGGTTTTTGCCGCGCGCTTTACGCGCAATTATCTTTGGCGGCTTAGGCATTGGCTTGTTAGTTTACGGCATCGTTAAATTGAACCGCTCTTTGCTGGCGCCGTTTCTGCGCCCGGGGAGTAAAGTGGTAGATCAACTTCGTGATTATCGAAAACGCGCGCGCGGACCGCACATCGTTGCGATTGGCGGCGGGCATGGACTCTCCACTTTATTGCGCGGTTTGAAACTTTACACTTCTAACCTGACGGCTGTGGTCACAGTGGCGGATGACGGCGGCTCTTCCGGCAGGTTGCGCGAAAGCTTTGGGATCTTGCCGCCTGGCGATATTCGTAATTGCTTAGCGGCGCTCTCCAACGACGAAGATTTGCTGACGCAACTTTTTCAATATCGCTTCAGCGGTTCGCCGGAACTGGATGGGCATTCTTTTGGAAATTTATTCATCACCGCTTTGACGGAGTTGACCGGCAGTTTCGAGGCGGCAGTCGCCGAATCGGGGCGCGTGCTTTCGATCAACGGGCGCGTTTTGCCTTCCACTCTTCATAATGTTAAGTTGGTGGCGAGTATGCAATTGCCTTATTCGCACAACGAAATCCGCGTGGAAGGGGAGAGTAAAATTCCAAAGAGCGCCGGGCGCGTTCATCGTGTCTGGTTAGAGCCGGATACCGCGCCGGCTTTTCCGCCGGTCTTGAAAGAAATCCTAACCGCCGAAATCATCATCGTTGGACCGGGGAGTTTATACACCAGCCTCTTGCCGAATTTACTCGTGCATGACTTGCTTTCCGCCATTCGAGCAAGCCGCGCCACTAAAATTTACGTGAGTAATATCGCCACACAACTCGGCGAAACAGATTTTTACTCTTCTTACGATCATGTGCTGGCTTTGGAAGAGCATGTTGGCGGCGATGTGTTTGAGGTGATTTTGTGTAACGATAAATATGATGGCGATGTGGGCGAGAATTCCCAGTGGGTGAAAGCCGACGAGAAAATGAAACATGATTCCCGCGCGCGGCTTGCCGATCTTGTGGATGACGCGCACCCCTGGCGGCATGATTCTCTAAAATTAGCCAAGGAGGTGATGAAGATTTACTCCGAGCAAATTGGCGCGCAGGAGTGGTAAAATACAAAAAGTAAACGATTACATTTATCTCAGAAATTGCTGATATATGCAAATTACACATTTTTTGCTAAAAGCAGTAAAATTTAGAGGCATCAAGCATCAAACCGGAAAGACGCAGATTTTAGAGTTTCGCGCTTTCCGTGATAATTTTCATTGGAGGATTTTCTCATGGCAGTAAAAGTTGGCATCAATGGATTTGGAAGAATTGGTCGGTTGGTTTTCCGAACGCTCAAAGCGCGTTACCCTCAGGATATTGAAGTCGTCGCAATTAACGATCTCTTTGACCCAGCGACAAACGCGCATTTGCTCAAATATGATTCGACCTATGGAGCGTTTGAAGGCACAGTTGAGGTGAAAGACGGCAATTTGGTGGTGGATGGCAAGACGATCAAGGTCTCAGCGGAAAAAGACCCAGCCGCCATCAAATGGAAAGAGAGCGGCGTGGACATTGTGATCGAATCCACCGGCTTGTTTACCGACGCCACCAAAGCCAAAGCGCACATCGAATCCGGCGGCGCGAAGAAAGTAATTATTTCAGCGCCGGCTAAGAATGAAGACATTACGGTTGTATTGGGAGTCAATGAAGAAAAATACGATCCTGCCAAACACAATATCATTTCCAACGCTTCCTGCACCACCAACGGCTTAGCGCCTGTGGCTAAA
This sequence comes from Anaerolineales bacterium, assembly GCA_020847355.1. Taxonomy (GTDB): domain Bacteria; phylum Chloroflexota; class Anaerolineae; order Anaerolineales; family Villigracilaceae; genus Villigracilis. The sequence goes on from JADLCG010000036.1 coordinate 2,535, forward strand.
GTCTTGAACGATAAATTTGGAATTGACAAAGGCTTTCTGACCACTATTCACGCCTACACTAATTCGCAAAAACTGCAAGATTTAGGCGCGAAGGATTTGCGCGATGCGCGCGCCGCCGGACAAAACATCGTCCCCTCGGCAACCGGCGCGGCGAAAGCGGTCGGCTTGGTAATCCCCGAATTGAAAGGCAAATTCACCGGCATGGCTTTCCGCGTGCCAACCCCAACCGTTTCAGTTGTGGATTTCACCGCCATATTAAATAAAGAAGCTTCCGCCGAAGAGATTCGCGCCGCGATGTTGGAATACGCTAACGGTCCCATGAAGGGCGTGCTCGATGTCACTGATTTACCGTTAGTCTCCACAGATTTGCGCGGCACAACTTATTCATCCGTCTTCAGCGCGATGGATACCATCGTCCTCGGCAACATGATCAAGGTCGTGGCTTGGTACGATAATGAATGGGGTTACGCCTGCCGCACAGCGGACTTGACCGATTTGGTCGCTAAGACTCTTAAATAATTTAGCAAGGACACGTCACGGCGTGTCCTTGTCTTTTATAAAAAATTATGAACAAAAAAACTGTTAGAGATGTAGACCTCAAGCATAAGCGCGTTTTGATGCGCGTTGATTTCAACGTCCCCATGGCGGATGGCAAAGTCACCGACGACAAACGCATTCGCGCCGCCCTGCCGACCATTCAATATATTTTGGAACAGGACGCTTCGCTGATTCTGATGAGTCATTTAGGGCGACCAAAGAGCGCCGCAGATTCGGAATTTAGCCTGCGTGCCGCTTCGGAGACATTGTCCACGCTTTTAGGAAAACCGGTTCAGATTGCGCCCGATTGCGTAGGTCCCGAAGTTGAGAAGATGGCGCAAGCCCTCCAGCCCGGCGAAATCCTCATGTTGGAAAATACCCGCTTTCATGCCGGCGAAGAAAAAAACGATTTAGAACTCGCCAAACAATTAGCTTCGCTCGGCGATATTTACGTCAACGACGCATTTGGTTCCGCGCATCGCGCGCACGCTTCTACTGCAGGCATTGCTAAATTTTTGCCAGCCGTCTCCGGCTTTTTGATGGAGCAAGAGTTGGAATATTTAGGGCGGGCAATTGCCAACCCCGAACATCCATATATCGCCATCCTCGGCGGCGCGAAAATCAGCGATAAAATTTTGGTCGTTGAAACCTTGCTTTCCAAGTGCGATCGGCTGATCGTTGGCGGAGGCATGGCAAACACTTTTCTTGCGGCGCAAGGCTTAAATATGCAAGACAGTCTGGTCGAAACAGCTTCGCTTGAAACCGCAAAAGCCGTTCTAGCAAAATCTGGCGATAAGCTGATTTTGCCGGTAGACGCCGTCATTGCCGATAAGTTTGATGCGGAAGCTAATACGCAAATTGTGAATGTAGATCAAATCCCGGCGGGCTGGCGGATGCTAGACGTTGGTCCAAAGACGATTGAAGCGTATAAAGTTGTTTTGCAAACAGCTAAACTGGTGGTTTGGAACGGTCCAGTGGGCGTTTTTGAAATGCCCA
>JADLCG010000037.1 GCA_020847355.1 Anaerolineales bacterium
CCACCTGCCGCGCATCCACATGCACGTTGGGAAAATCCTCAGCCCAATTCAATTCCACTGCGCCATCCGGCAAACCCATATTGGCGACAGTCTCCGCAATCATTTCATTCAACGCAACCGATTCGTCATTCCGTTGGCGCGCAGGTCCAATCAGCCCTTCTTTGATGCTGAGAATCGTCTCGGCGCTGTTTTCTGCAATTTCCAAATCTTCAAACAAAGATTCTACGCTGACCAAAGCTTGCAAACGATTCGGCTTCATCACAGACATCTCGGCGAGAATTTTTGATAAATCCAAACCCTGGGCTTGCGCCTCTTCCTTGACCGTTTGCACAGCCGCTTTCAAACTAACATTTTCCAACGCGGATTCATCCACTTGCGCGATCAGCGCCAAAAGATAAGCCATATCTTCACGCACGCGCTTAACACTCCCCGGAATGGGCGCGGCTTTATTCCCCACCCAATGAATCGCTTCGCCGGTGGCAGTGGCAATCGCTTCATAAGTTTTCGTGCGTAAAATTTCAGAGTTAGCGGCTTCCAGTTTCAACATCAACTGCGCGTTGTTCAAGGCAATCGCGATCTGATCCGCCATCGTTTGCAAAGAAGTCACATCTTCCTCGGAGAAAGCGTTTGGCTCAGAACTTTGCACGGTGACGGCGCCAAGCGCGCGCGCATCCACGATCAAAGGCAACGCCATTTCCGAGCGCGTATTCGGCAAATAAGGATTCTTAACCCGCGCTTCTTCGTCCGCTACATCAAAAGCAATTTGCGCCTTTTGTTCAACAATGGATCTGCCGATCATTGAATTTTCATCTACCGGCAAGCGATAATTTTCCGCTAACATCTTTCGCCCCGCCACAGCATAACCAGCCCGCAAAACAGCCCATTGCCGGTCGTCTGAGATCAAAAAGATGCCGGAATAATAAAAATTGAATTCGCTACAAATGATGTTGACGGTATGCTTCAACAAATCGTCCATATCCAAAATGGAAGTGACCATTTGTCCGGCGCGCGCGGCGGTTTCCAGTAATTTATGCCTGCGCTCCAGCATGGAAAACATCTTTTCATTTTGCTGAAGCAGATATTTATTCTTTTCAACCGTAGCGCTCAACTGGCGGATATTTTCCTCCAGCCTTTGCACAAGTTCTTGTTGATACGCCTGCAAATACTGTTCGGCGTCTTCCAGCTTTTCAACTTTACCGTTGAAGTAAGCGTTCACCAACGCTTCAAAATCTTCGTCAATAGGTTTGGGGATAAAGCCCACCGCACCTGCGGCTAGGGCGCGTTCGCGCGCGCCGGGAGAAAGGTCCGCCGAGACGATCACAATCGGCGTATTCGGCAACATCTTCTTCAAGCGCGTAGCGGCTTCGCTACCGGTCATGTGCGGCAAATTATGATCGAGCAAAATAATATCGGGCTGAGTCTCTTCGGCAAGTTGCAAGCCGTCCAGCGGATCGTCCGCTTCGAGGATGATGTATTGATCCGCGAGCAAGCGCCGCACCAAAGCGCGCATTTCGTCGCTATCTTCGATATAAAGCAATTGCGGTAATTGAAGCGGATCGAGAGACATATTATTTCAACGCCTTGAAAATTCTTTTGCGACTTGTTGCGCTTCTAAACGCTGTTGGGAGATTTGCTCCAGCGCTTCGGCGGTAATTGGAGATTCGTGAATCACGCGCACAAACTCAGACTTGGGCAGGGTCGTTATTTCTACGGGCATTTTCCCAGCCCGCGCAGAGGCGCCGAATTTTCCGCCATGCAGTAATTCAACTTCGCCAAAGAATTCGCCCGCTTTGCGCCAAGCCAGCGCTTCGCCGTTTTGCGAAATCAATTCCACTTCGCCTTGTTTGACTATATAGAAAGAATCTAATTCCGCGCCTTCGGCAAGAATCGCTTCATTGGGTTGATATGTTCGCGTTTGGGCGAGCTTCGTAAATTCCAGCATGTGGCGATGACGCAGTTTCGGCAGGGCTTTGGAAATCGCTTCGTCAATCAATTCGCCGTCCGAAAGGATGATGTTGCGATGCGTCCGCGAAGTGAGCGAAGGATCGTGCGTGACCATCACGACGGTTTTGCCCTGCGCGACAAAGCGCTCAAAGAGTTGGATGATCGTATCCGCCGAGCGCGTATCTAAATTTCCGGTCGGCTCATCGGCAACCAGCAAAGGCGGGTCACATGCCATAGCGCGGGCAATCGCCGCCAATTGTTGTTGCCCGGTAGAGACTAAAACCGGCAATTTGTTAGCGAATTTTTCCAAGCCCACCAATTCCAATAATTCCAAAGCGCGTTTGGGGCGCTCGTCAAAATCATACAGGCTGACATAATCCATCGGAAGCATGACATTTTCAAGGAGCGTGAGCATGGGCAGGAGTTGAAAAAATTGAAAGACAATGCCAAGATTTTTTCCGCGCCAATTTGAGCGCTGGCTTTCGCTCACGCCGGTATAAATATCCGCCGCATTGACGACGACTTGCCCTTCGGTGGGATGATCAATGCCGGTGATCATGTTGAGCAAGGTGGATTTGCCACTGCCAGATTTGCCGACAATCGAAACAAATTCGCCGCGCTTGATCGTCAAGTTCACGCCTTTGAGCACGGTGAATTCTCCGGCGGCGTTGGAGAATCTTTTGATTACGCCGCGTAGTTCGATCATAGCATCGGGATGGGAATCTGCGTCTCGGACGAGATCAACTTTCCGCTTAGCGCGTGAGGCGCTGACTGAGGGGTTTACGTTCATTTGCGTCTCCGCATCATGGTTCGGTCAAATTCAGATGGCGCATCCACCAGTTCGCCGTCGGCGATTGTCAAACTTCTTGAGAAGCGGCTCGCCAAACCTAAATCGTGCGTGACCATCACAATCGTTTTGCCGCGTTCTTCAACAAGGCGCGTGAACACATCAAAGATGTGATCGGCGGTGATCGAATCCAAACTGCCGGTCGGCTCATCCGCCACGAGAATCGGCGGGTCGTTTGCCAGCGCGCGCGCAATAGCGACGCGCTGTTGTTGCCCGCCAGAGATAAAGCTGGGAAGTTTGTTAGCGTGTTCTTCCAATTCCATTAATTTCAATAACTCCAGCGCGCGCTCTTTGGCTTTACGTGGGTTGAAGTTGCCGGTCAGGTCCATTGGCAACATTACGTTTTCCGCCAAACTGAGCATCGGCAAAAGCTGAAAGGATTGATAGACCACGCCCATGTTTTTGCCGCGCCAACTAGCGCGTTGATCTTCGGATAATTTATGGATGGACAGACTCGCGCCTTCAGTTTGAATCAGCGTTTCGCCGCTGGTGAGATCGTCCACGCCGTTGAGCATGTTGAGAAGCGTAGATTTCCCCGCGCCGGATTTACCCACCACGCCGAGAAATTCGCCCGCCTCAATCTCGAGGTTGATATTTTTAAGCGCCACAAAATCTCCAGCGGCAGTGGAGTAAATTTTGTTGACGTCGCGCAGTTCAATGATAGGTGAAGTCATATACTTAATTCAACTCGTTTTATTCATAAAGTCTTGCAGTTGTTGGCGATATTTCGCCAGCGCTTTTTGTCCGCTCGCGGTGAGTTTACAAACGGTGAGCGGCAATTTTCCCTTAAATGTTTTTTCAATCCTGACGTATCCGGCTTCTTCTAATTTAGAGAGATGCGCCGATAAATTTCCTTTGGTTAGTCCGGTCTCGCGTTGTAAGAAGACAAAGTCCGCGCTGACTACGCCCGCGAGAATCGTGGCGATCAACAAACGCGCCGGTTCGTGGATCAGCCGATCTACATCGGTGAGGTTGCGGAGATCAGCGCTCATGGGCGTCCTCCTTAGGCAGAGGGTTCTCGCGGAGATATTTTCTGAGCGTGATAAAGCCTGTGGCAAACAGAACAATTCCAAAAAGCGCGAAGAATAAACTAACGGTGTATTGCGGAAGCCAATTGACCAAAGAAGCGCCTAAGCCAAAGCCAAACGCCGCGCCGGCTAAATAGTAAAAGCGATTCAGTTCTGCGGCGCGCAGGCGCACGATAATCAAGGTCAAGCCAATCAGCAAGCCGAGCACGCTCGGCAACCAGCGAAACGTCCCCACCCATTTGCCGACGCCAACGACCAAAATCACAAAGCCGGCGAAGGATAAAAAGATGAAAACCTTCGCTGAAAATTCTTCGCCTTTCGCGGGGTAATATTCCACATAGCCGGTGCGCGGATAAGTGATCTGTAGTTTGAAAACATTAATCAGCCGGTTGGTCAAAAAAATGCCGAGCAGTAAAATCAAAATCAAACCGCCGTCTAAATACAGCGGGGCATTAGAATCCACCGGAAGCCACTGATGCCCAGCCACATAGATTGCCAGCAAAACAAAAAGCCCGCCAATGACCATTTCGCCAATGCCGTCTTTGAACCAGTAGCGCCGCACGCGCCGTTCGATTTCGTTGAAGTCGTGATCCATAGTAAACTGGTTTGTAATGCAAACCAGTTTACATATTACGCGAGAACGCCCGCCCTGTCAAGTTTTACGGTTTACTATTTTGATAGGCAGGCGATCAAATCCAGCGCCGCATCATCCGCCTCGGAACTGGCGATCGCCAGCACAGGCGCCTTGCCCGCCGAATAAAGTTTACGCAGGCTTTCAGTCATCCAACGCGCCGATAAAATGCCAATGGAATTTGGGTCGGCGCGCAATGCGTCGGTCATGTTCTGCGGATCGGAAGCGACTCGCGCCAACGCGGCGACGCCGCTAGCGTTCGTCACGAATTGGTCAAACCACATCTGCAGATCCGCATCTGAAGCATAGACCCAAACCGGCGCGGCTGAAGCGCCTCGTCCGGCGAATACGGCTTGCGTTTGCTCTAGGCTCAAACTCGGCGTTGGGTTTTGGCGGTCCGCAACGACCAAAATCTCCTCTTCGTCAATCTGATAAGCGGGAGCGGTCAAGTTGGCTGGCTCGCCGAGGCGTAAATAAATTTGCGGGTCCGCAGGCGTAACTTGTAAAATTATTCCCTGCGCGTTGGCGCAGACGAATAATTCCGTCAGCCAGGGTTGCGCGGCGAGCGTGGCGTAAACCGTCACCACAGTTGGCGCGGCGGGGGCTTGTGGAGTCGAAGCGCAAGCGAAAAGCAAAAAAGGCGCAACCAAAAAACAAACGATTTTCTTCACCACCGTTTAATCAACTCCACGAGCAAATTCTTTTTTTCTGCCAGCGAATCCGCGTAAATAAATTCCCGTTCCGAATGATAACCTTCCCCGACTGCGCCCATGCCGTCTAATACAGGCACGCCTAACGCGGCGACAAAATTCCCATCCGAGCCGCCGCCTGTGCCGCCGGCTTTTAGCTCCATGCCAATTCGCGCGGCAATATTTTTGGCTTTTGCAAATGTAGTTTGCATCGTGTGGTCAAAAGGCATGGGCGGGCGATTCAGCTGTCCCGTAATTTGAAGCGCTGTTCCATCCAAAACCGGTTGGAGACGGTTAACTTCCGCCTCAATTCTCGTCCATTCGTCTGGTTGCAGAACCCGCACATCTACTTCAATTGACGCTTGATTCGGTACAACATTGGAAGTTGTGCCGCCGCGAATCACGCCAACGTTCAGCGTAGTTTGCTTTGCATAATCCGTCAGCTTTTGAAGCGCCAGCGTTTGATGCGCGATCTCCTCAATGGCGTTACGCCCCTGCGCGTGATCGCCGCCCGCGTGAGCGGCGCGCCCGCGCGCTTCTAAATGAAAATGCCCCACGCCTTTGCGCCAAGTTTTCAGCGCGCCATCCGGCAGGGCGGCTTCAAAGACGAGGACTAATTGCGCTTGCCGCGCCAATTCTTCAATATGTTTGCGCGAACTGTCGCTACCAATTTCTTCGTCAGATGTACACAGCAACGTGATCGAGCGATTCAGCGAATTTATTTTTTGAAGTTCGGCAATTGCGGAAAGACAAATCGCAATTCCGGCTTTCATATCCAACACGCCGGGCCCGAAAATTTTTCCGTCCGCTTCGCGGTACGGCATGGACTGAAGCGTGCCGATGGGAAAGACTGTATCCATGTGGCAGAGGAATAAAAAGTTTTCCGCGCCGCTCCCCCATTTAGCGACGACATGTTTTCCAACTATTTGATTTTCAAGCGTTTGAATCTCCGCGCCTAGTTGGCGCGCTTCGGCGATGACTAAATCCGCAACGCAGTTCACCGCCGCCGGATCGTGCGAAGGCGATTCGGTTTCAACTAATTTTTTGAGCAAGGCTTTTGAATCCATTGGGGAACTCGTCACCGAACGATTAGAAGAAGCAAACCGAGAAGCGCGCAGTAAGCGGAAAAAATATACAGCGAGCGCTTGCTCAAATAGGCGATCAGCCATTTTATTGAAAACCAGCCAACCACGCCCGCCGTGACACAACCAACGAATAAATAGCCAATCAATTCATGCGTGCCGGTCATCCGAACTACTTCAATGGATTGATATGCTCCAGCCGCCAACAAAATCGGCGCGGACATCAGGAAGGCGAAGCGCGCCGCAGAGGGGCGGTCAAAGCCGCGAAGCATACTGCCGGCAATTGTGCTTCCCGAACGCGACGCCCCGGGAAAAATCGCCAGGATTTGAAAAAGCCCGACAAATAAAGCATCCACCCAAGTAGCCGATTCAAGCGTGCGCTGGCGTTTATCTAAAACTTCCACCAAAGTCAGCAAGGCCGCCGTCACCAACAAGCGAATGCCAGCCTGAACAAACGGTTCCGTGAACATCTCTTCGACCAAATCTTTGAACAAAAAACCAACTGTCAGCGCAGGTAAAGTGGCGATGATCACGCCCCAACCGAGGCGGGCGTAAAAATCGTCAAGCGGTTTACGCGCAATAATTCCTAAAATAAAGGCGCGCGCAATTTGCCAAATATCTTTCCAAAAGAAAATCAACATTGCCGCCACAGTTCCCAGTTGAACGATCACTGAGAAAGCCACCATTCTTTCATCGGCTGAAACTCCGAGCAAGCGACCAAAAATTAATAG
>JADLCG010000038.1 GCA_020847355.1 Anaerolineales bacterium
TAATATTCCATTCCCAAGCCTTCGACCAAATTCTTGATCGTATTCCAGTGAATCCGCTCCCAAGCGGTTGGGCTGGAATTGGAATTATGCGGAGCCAGCATGACGTTATCCATCTTCAACAGCGGGCTATCTTTGGGAAGCGGTTCAAACTCGAAGACATCCAACGCCGCGCCGCCAATTTGACCTGAACTCAATGCGGCGATCAAGGCATTTTCATCCACGATTGGTCCGCGGGCAGTGTTGATCAATACGGCGGTAGATTTCATTTTGGCGAGCGTATCTTGATTAATAAGATGTTGAGCAGATGGAGTCAAATCACAATTGATCGAAACAAAATCGGAATTCGATAATAGAGATTCGAGATTCGTCATTTCAATCCCAGTTTCACTGACAAAGACATGATCAATTTCAACAATATCCGTACCGAGGACTTTCATGCCAAAGGCTTTGGCGCGGCGCGTCACGGCTTTGCCGATATTGCCCAGCCCAATAATTCCTAAAGTCAATTCGCTCAAGGTTTTGCCTGGAATTTTCTCCCATTCGCCGCGTTTCATCGCCGCATCCATCCATGGGCCGCGCCTTGCAAACGCAAGCATATAACCTAACACAGTATCCGCAACGGGAGTAGTGAAAGCGTTTGGCGTGCGGCACAAGCGCACATTGAAACGGGAACAGGCTTCAGCGTTGATCGAGTCGACGCCTGTCCCCCATTTGGAGATGACTTTGAGACGCGGCGCGCAGGCTTCGATCACTTTGGCGGTGTAACGATCATCGCCGCAGATCGCGCCGTCAAATTGACCCGCGTACTTGAGCAGATCGACTTCTTCCATTCTTTCTTCTACGTCAGGCACAATCAAATCAAGATTATATTTTTCAAACACTGGTTTGAAGCGTTCCAAAAATGGGAGCATGTAGGGGGCAGTGAGCAAGATTGTGGATTTCATTTGATTAATTTCCAGTTGAGCAAGGATTTTTAATTTCGCCAAATTCGTATAACTTGGGCACAGGCGAAAAATAACTGACATCCTTGAGAATATCATATTTCCCGCCGAAGTATGTATTGAAGACCAAACGAAAAATATTGACAGGCGTAATGGTTGAATACAACGTGTCGTTATGTTCGGGAAAATAAATCGCCGTGTAGTTACGCATTCGCTTATCCTTAGTCTGAAGCCAGGGACCGTGATCGCTTTGGATGATGATAATCGGCGGCGTTTTAGAATTTGCAAGAATTGTATCCACCGCTTGAAGCATGTTGTGATTGAGGTATTGCACCTGATTGACATAACCCTTTTGATACAAGTCCGCAGGGTATTGACGTTGCTTGTTCCAAAAATCGGGCGGATAAGTTGGGTTGCCTTCAGGGTCAAACACAAACGGCGGATGCGGCGAAATCAAATGAATATAGGCAAAAGTAGGCTGTGGCATTTTCGAAATTTCGTCCATGCTGTTGAAAATATAAGTAAAGCGATCGCGAAAGCCGACGCCCAAAATATAATCTGGGTCTACCCAGCCCCAAGTCTGCGCGTATCTTGCCAAGGTTGTGCGTAAAAACAGCCCTTCAAAATCGCTCATACCCGAAGTGATCGCGGGCGGACTCATAAAATGATCAACATCGCGCAGTTCCAGCCAATCAAAGCCCGAAGCGAAGTTGACCGTCTCGTAGCCGAGCGTCTCAAAGTTATAACGAACCGCATTATGTTTGAGCGCATCCCATAATTTTTTGCGTTTCGTGCTTTCAGGCGTAAAAGCGGCATCAAGGTCTTGCAGGTATTGCATGTTCAACGAAGAGCCTAGCGAAAGTTCCGTGCGGACATAATTGCTCTGGCTACAGGAGGCGACATAAAAGCCGCGTTCCGCCAAAGCAGAATCAAATTCGCTATTATCAAAGCCATACGCGGTTTTCAATAAATCCGAACGACCGTAAGAATCCATCAAAAAGAAATACACATCAGGCGGATTTTCTGGCAAGGTCAAATCCGCCTGCACAGGAGCGTTCGCCGCCCCCAGACGATGAACATCGCCGCCGCCTAAGCCAAAATTTATCTGCGTCAAAGACATAACCGCCAGCGCCAGCGCAATGACGTTCAAATTGACCGTAGTTGCAGTGAAAGTTAATTTGGGTCGGGTTGCCCAAAAGACGAAGATCAAAAATAACGCAATCCAGCCTGCGTTGAGCCAGCTTATATAATTTGAGTCGGGAAATTCTTCGTCAAGCGCAATATAGGCGTGACCGTAAGTGAAGAATAAGCCTAGCAAGAGAGTCGTCAGAAACGCCGCTTTATGGGTTTGCCTAAAAAACAACCACGCCGCAAAATATACAAGCAATCCAAAAAAGATTGAAGCAATTAAAGAACGAAGCCCAGCGCTTGGAGATACTTGCCCAGCGTTGGACGAAAGTAAATAGAATACGGGATACGCGCTGATAGCAACAGGGTGCCAAGGCGCGTTGAACAACTTGGAAAAAAACTTCTGCATATAAAAATGTTTTAACTTTCTATTTGGATTTTCTCTTCATCAAAAAATCGGTAATTTCAAAATCGAGTTCTTCGTCAATATCCCAGGCTTCGTCTTTGGGAATTTCAAACATCAAGGGCTGGTCGCCAATGCGATGTTTTTTTCTTTCCAAATTCGCGCGCGTGAAAAGATACAAGCAGGAATTTTCTTCATATACGGGCGGCAGGTCTTGCGTTTGTTTCAATTCCAGCGGGTTGTGATTGATCGCCTGCCCGTCCTGAAAATACAAACGGGTTTGCAAGCGCGTCACTGAAAACAGCGAATCGTGATTGGGGTAATTGGTAAATAGTAATTGGATCGCCTGCGAAATGGTTTCCGGTTTCAATAACGGATTGGTGGAATGCGTTTGCAAGTAAAAATCCGCTTGCACTTGCGCGGTATCATGCAAGAGGATTTCGTTCATCGGCACATCGTCAGCTAGTAAATGCTGGGGACGTTGAATCAACTGCACGGTAGGAAAGCGGCGGCGCACGCCATCCATCACAGGCTCTGAATCCGTATCCACCATCACGGTTTCAATTTCTGGAACTGCGAGGAGCGTTTCGAGGATGTAATGAAAAAGCGGTTTGCCCGCCAAGGGGCGATAATTTTTGCCAGGCACACGCTGGCTGTGGTGGCGCATGGGAACAAGGGCGGCGAGTTTCATCCGCCTATTTTATTACAATGTCAAAGACATTTGCCACTGCGAAATTTCTGCGCGCTTCATGCCAATTTGATCAAACACGCCGCAAATTTCTGCGGGATAAATTGCAGGCACGTGCCAGGTTTTATTGGGGAATCGCGCAAAGAGCGCGCGCATCATTACGGGGCTGAGACCTGCTCCGCGTGACCGAGCTTTTACCAACACTGACGAAATAGAGATATGCTCGGCATTCGGATCGCTGATCAAACAATAAGCGTCGTTCAAGCGAAAGGCGCGGGCTGGCGGCGTATGTTGTGAAATGGTCGCGCCCGAAAGTTGCCAAGGTAAATCTTTTAATCCATGATATGTGACCAACCTAGCCAGCTCGCGGATATCAATCTCTTGTAATTTTTCAGCAGATTCAACTTGCGGATTTTCAAGTTGATACCCGAACAATCTTCTTATTTTTTTGAAACCGACTTTTTCATATAGCTTTACGCCAGCCACATTTTTTTCGATCACTTCTAAATTCATTTCTTTATCGCCGCGCGCTCGAGCTTCTTCGATCAACTTTTGCATTGCCCATGTACCTATTCCCCCATTGCGCGCAGTGGAGATTATGCCCATTGCGGCGAGTCTGCTTGACCAACCGCGCCGCGCAATGAGCGCCACGCCAACGGGTTCACCCTCTTTGTGAATGATTCGGCTTTCGGTCAGGTCAATGCTGTCGCGGCGCATCATGGTCAACAACACGGGCGCGGTGATATGAATGGGGACAAAATAATCTTCAAACCCGCGCGTGAGCAAATCCGCGATTTGGGCAAAGGGCAATTCGGAGGCGGGGTGGAGGGAATAGGTCATAGCGGTAGAACTTCTTTATAAATAGTCAAAACGAATATTCTTGACTTTTTCCAAGCTTCTAAAGTTTCCAAGCCTTGAATATTATCCATACTCATACTATTCACTATTACCCATTTACTACTCTATCGTTCCAAACCACCCTAAACAATAATCAGCAACTTCCTGCCAACCTCTGGAACCGATGAGGAAATGATCACGACCTGCAAACTCTTTGAAGTCTGTCACAGAAGGGCCTTTATACTTGGCATAATTGGATCTATTGAGCGAAGCGGGAATGATGTGATCTTTTTCGCCTGCCGTAATTAACAATGGGCGGCGCGCCTTGCTGAAATCTATTTTGCCTGCCGAACCCAGCGAGGAAGTAGGCACGCCCCTCGATTCAGGAACCACATAACGGTCGTATGCGGCGCGTTGTTCATCCATTGGAAGCGTGTTTACAAAAGCATATTGAAAATGTTCAAAAGTCATTTTGGCTGGCTGATTTAATAAAAATGGATTGATCGCTGGAAAGTTTGCTTTGAGAAAAGACCAAGCGGTTGTGAAAACTCCCGCTGGCGGCGCTGGGTCAAGCGCAATGCCAGCCGTCGCCACATCGCGTTGCAGTAAAACCTGCACGACCAAACCGCCCATGGAATGCCCGATGATGGCAGGTTTTTCATCTAAGGTTTTGATAAAGGCTTCAATATGATCAGTCACCTGATTCAACTTCAGCTTTGCGAGTTCTGGGTCTGGATGGGCTTGGTTAAGTTCTTCGACAGATTTATCGCGCCCAAGCCAATTGGGCGCATGAACTTTATAGCCTTTAGATTCGTAATAGGGAATCCATTTTTCCCAACACAGGGCATTCATAAACATACCATGAATAAGAACGATGGTTTTCGATTTCATAAGATTTACGCTCCTAAAATTGCCATTCAAAAATTGAAGTCAGCGTCTCAAACTTTATCATACTTAATCGGTTCTATATCTCTTTCGTTTTTCTCTTTTATCTTCCGCTCGCGCGCATAATAAAAGGTTTCTCGCAATTGCGGCGTAACGGAACTGGTCTCACGGTGCCCGATGCGCGTGCCATAAAATTGCATAAAGCGAAACCAAAAGATGGAGAAGAAATTTTTCAACAACATTTTTTCACGAAGCGCGTGCCAGACATCGCTAAAAATATTTGTGACGGTGAGGCGTAGAAAATCATAAAAATTGAAATTGGCTTCGGGGTATATTTTTCGCAGAGCCATTGCCTCGCGGCGGTAACGGTTATAAACGCCGCGCGGCGTTTCATGGTGGATGTGAACAATCTCCGCTTCGGCGATATACGCAATTTTATATTCCTGCTCTTGCGCCCATTTTCCCCACTCCAAATCTTCCAGCCCCGTTAGCGCTTCATCGTAATGATGCTTCGCCCATAAGCTTTTCCTGATCGCCGCATTGGCATTGTTGCAAAACGCCGTGCTTTGATTCAAATTCGTCAGATCAGGATACCATTGATGAAAAATTTGACGTTCAGAATATTTTGATTTTTCATAACCGCGTTGTTTACCGTAGGTCAAGGCGATTTGCTCATCTTGAAATGGATTCAATAAAGTCTCCAGCCAATCAGGATAAACGGGATAGACATGCGCGCTGGCGATGACGATGAATTCATGCGCCGCTTCCTCAATCCCGTAGTTGAGCGAACGCCCAAACGTAAACTCCGCCGAGGCAATCTTCACCACCTTAGCCCCAAAAGATTCGGCAATCGAAACAGTCGCGTCGGTTGAGCCTGAATCGACCAAAATAATTTCA
>JADLCG010000039.1 GCA_020847355.1 Anaerolineales bacterium
CTACAACAACCTGCCCTGCTCCTCGCCCGTCCACGCGAAACCCAAATGCTCATAAGCCGATTTTGTCGCCACGCGTCCTTGCGGGGTTCTATCTAAAAATCCGAGTTGCAAAAGATACGGCTCAACCACATCCATAATCGTATCCTGCTCTTCGCTGATGGATGCGGCGATTGTATTCAAACCCACCGGTCCGCCGTTATATTTTTCGATGATCGTTTTCAACACGCGCCGATCCACATCATCGAGTCCGAGCGGATCAACTTGCAATAAATCCAGCGCTTCTTTGGCGACTTTTTGCGTGATGACTCCATCCGCGCGCACTTGGGCAAAATCACGCACGCGACGTAATAAACGTAAGGCGATCCTTGGAGTCCCGCGCGCGCGCCGCGCTACTTCGCCGATGCCTGATTCGTCCGCCCCAACTTTTAACATGGCTGACGCACGACTCACGATCTGCTTCATGGCTTGGATATCGTAATAATCCAAACGATAGACCGCGCCGAATCTAGCCCGCAATGGCGCAGTGACTAATGCCAGTCTGGTTGTCGCGCCAACGACCGTAAACTTTGGCAGTTTCAAACGGATTGACCTTGCTGAAGGTCCCTTGCCGATCACAATATCCAATGCAAAATCTTCCATCGCGGGATATAACACTTCTTCCACGGCGCGTCCGAGGCGGTGAATTTCGTCAATGAATAATATATCGCCGGCGCGCAGGTTGGTCAGAATGGCGGCTAAATCCCCCGCTCTTTCAATCGCCGGTCCAGCCGTCACTTTGACGTTGACGCCCATTTCATTGCCCAAGACATGCGCCAGAGTCGTTTTCCCCAAGCCGGGCGGACCATAAAATAAAACGTGATCCAACGCCTCGCCGCGATGACGCGCGGCATCAATCAGGATGGATAAATTTTCTTTGACTTGATCCTGACCGATCAAATCATTCAGCTTCTGCGGGCGCAGGGCATGATCCACTTTATCGTCAGGCTTGGATTCAGGGTCAAGCGGGCGGGTTGTTTTTGGCATGGATGAAATTATAACCGCCCTTATAGAGCGCGGCATATGCGTTAAACAGAAAAATCCGCTCCTCGTTTTAAAACTCACGAAAAGCGGATTGACTAAAATTTTCTACTGATCGGCGCTAAACGTCGCTTCCACCGTCATGCCCCAGCGCAAGGTTGGGTCAGGCGTATTCACCTGAATATGCACTGTGTATAAAACGTCGCCGCCCTGAAGCGTGTACGCATCGCTGATTTCCGTGATCGTGCCGGTCAAGGTCAAATTCTGAAGCGCATCGGGGATCATGGAAACTTTCTGTCCAACCTTTAGTTTGACCACTTCAAGTTCAGTCACATCTGTCGTTTTGACAACCCAGCTAGCATAATCGGCAACGCTCACCGCCCGCGTCTCTGGACCGACCTGCTCGCCCGCTTCTACATTAACTTCCGCCACCACGCCGTTGAACGGAGCGGTAATCACATAATTCGAGAGTGCATCTTGCGCGGCGTCTAAATTCGCTTTCGCCAGCGCAAGCTGATCGGCGTTGGGTCCGTCCAAACTAATTTCGTATTGATGTTTCGCTTCCGCTTCGTTCGCCAGCGCCAAATCATACGCGGCGCGAACTTCATCGCGCTTGCGTACATCTTCTTCCAAATCGCGCTTCGCCTGATTCAAATCTTCTTGCGCGCGTTCCAATTCATCTTCGGCAGATTTATATTTGGAATTATCTTTATCCAAATCCTTGTATTTATCAAAATCTTTTTGCGCGTCTTCCAAATCTTCGGTGCGGTCTTCAATAACCGCCTTTGCGTCTTCGATCTGATCTTCAATATCGTCCACGTTCAAGTCTTCCCACTTCTTCTCAGCCACAGCTCGCGCCTTTTGAGCGGACATATAAGCCTGCCACAGTTCAGCGCGATTGCCGCTTTGATTACGCAAAAGCGCGTCGTAAGCGTTTTGCGCGACGACAACCTGCGCCTCAGCCGCCCCCGCATTGGCGAGGCGCGCTAAGACATCTCCCACGCTGACGGTATCTCCCTGCTTAACCAAAACCGCTTCTACAGTTCCACGCGCCTGAAAAGCTAAATTCGCCGCGCGGATCGGCTCCAAACGGCCCTCGGCAATGACTGCATTTGACGAAGCCGCTTCAGGAGTAGGCGTAGCTTCCTGAGTCGTCTTTCCGCCGCAAGCGGAAATAAACAACGCGAGCACAACAAACCAGACCGAGTATTTCAAAACATTTTTTTTCATAGCTACCTTTTTAATTTACGATTTTCAATTTACAAATTGCTAATTATTATTTACCAATCATATTTGCGCTTGCTCCGCTCAGAACGACAAAGCCTATTCATACGCCAGCACTTCTCGAATCGTTATCCGGGCGGCATTGCGCGCAGGCAAAACCGAACCCAGCACAGAGAGCAAGACGATCAATCCCAGCCAAATGGCGTAGCCAAGATATGTAAAAATCACGGTAATTGGCGATTCAAAGACAGTTATGGCAAAGATATAAGAAAGCCCATACGAAATCGGGATGGACAGAATGATGGACAGCGCGAACGAGATGACGCCGATCACCAACCCTTCGGCAATGACGGTCCGCATAATCACGCGGTCGTCTGCGCCAATCGCGCGCATAATGCCAATCTCACGCGTGCGCTCCAAAACATTCATGCCCATTGTGCCGGTCAAACCCATCGCGCCGACAATCGCCGTCAGGATCGCCATGATCAGCAGAAACGTGATCAGGATCGCCATGCTTTCAGTGACTGTATCCAGCGAAGCCAAACCCGATTCAGATTGACGTACCTTGAAGCCGTTGGCGCGAAAGAAATCGTCTAACTTCTCAGCAATGGCGTCCTGCGAGGCTCGGTCATGCTGTGCGGTAGTCACGCGGAATGAATATGAGCGCTTGGCAAGGTTCAGAGCTTGTTCCGCATATTCAAGCGGCGTATAAGCCAAAGTGCCTTCGCGCCCCACAAATTTGAAAATGCCCACCACTTCCCATTTCTCTTCGCGTCCATTCACTTTCAAATTCAAATAATCGCCCACTTGCAAATCAGGGACAAAATTCAAAATCGCTTCGCTGATCACCAGCTTACGGACATCATCAACGCGCAACCAGCGCCCAGACGATAAGATCGGGTTGACCAATTCAGTGTTCGCCGGCGGGGCAAGGATATTGATGTTATCCACCGCCGTGCCTTGTGAATTTAACAATTCGGCAGACATAAACTGCCAGCCTTCGACATGCCTCACGCCTTCAACTTGCATGGCATAGCGCTCAACTTCATGCACGCGATAAGCTCGATCAAAATCCACCGTCACATCGGCGCGGAAATAACTGCCGATATCCTCCACGTAGGCATTCAAACTTTCGCGCACGTTGAAGACCGCGATAAAGATCGCGCCGCCCATGGTTAAGGTGAATAAAGTTAGCGCCAAGCGTTTACGCCTACGGAAGGTGTTCCGAAGCGAAATGATGAACGGGCGCGAAAGATGGATTCCGCGCGCCGCCAAAATTCGGGTAAAACGAATCAGCGCCCAGTCCAGCCAAGAAACGCGCTCTTCTCCATCCGCCTGCGGCTGGCTTTCGTCTCCAGCCAAGTCGTTGCTCAGCGCGCGCAGAACGGTGATCTTCGAGCCGTTTAGCACAGGAGCCAGCCCGGCGAATAAAGGCACAAGAATGCCCACTAAAATTTGAATCAGAAAAGCCAGCGGCACAATGCGATAACCGAGCAAGCCAAAATTCAACATATCCGCCATGTAGGAAGCCAAAGCGTAAGCGCCTTGTCCGCCCGCCGGGACTGCGATCAGCAAAGCCAAAACGGCAAAGGCGATAATCAAAGTAAGGTACATGGTTAACACTTGATTATTTCTGCCGCCAATTAACTTGATCACGCCGATATGCCGATAATGTTGATTCAACAAAGCGCTCAACGTGTTAGCGATCAACGAACTGGAGAGCAAAACAATCAGCACGCCCAACGCCATCAAAATGCCCAGCACGGCGCTGATGACATCCGCCAAGGGATGTTTGTTCGTTTCAGAAAATCTTGTATGCCCAACCGTGACGCCGTTTCTTTCAAGTTTATCTTTCAATTTCGAGCCGACTTCGCGGATATAAGGAAGATCGTTGTGGTCGCCGGTCACGGTGACGAATGCGCGGTTGAACAATTCCGGCTGTTGCAGGGTTTGCATCGTCTCCATAACTGTAAACGCAAACGGCGCGGCGAGGAAATCTCCGGCGCCGGTAGAAGCGTCTCTGACAAAGCCAACCACCCGCAAAGATTTCGTCGAGCCGTCCGGCAATTCAAAAACCAGATATTCGCCTACGGCAATATCCAAATCGTCGAGAACGTCTTCTTCTAAGAGGACTTCGTCTTTCTGCGCTTCAATCGCGCCTGAAACCGGCACAAGCAAATTAACTTTGTTCTTGCTAAAACTTTCAAACGCCACCAAGTCAATCGTGATCCATTGCGCGCTATTTTCCTTACGCACGCGGAAGTTGACCACGCGCCGAACTTCTACATCCTTCACGCCGTTGGCGTTGTGAATGGACGAACGAATATCGTCTCCAAAATTGGAGGTACGCAGTTCAACATTAGACGGGTTATTCGCGGCGTATGAAATGCCCATATCATTCGAGATGATCTCATACGTGCCGGCAATTACGCCAATCGAAAATACGCCAACCGCAATGGATAAAACTACCAACAAAGTGCGGGCTTTGTTATCCCATAAATCATGAAAAACTTTACGCCAACGTGGTCTCATCAGATAACTTTCATAACTGCGCCGATCTTTACAACCGGCACAGCCCAATCAATTCACTTTAGTAATTCGCTCACTTCGTTTCCAGCATACGGTTTGACGGTTACGTCTTTTACGCCGGCGCGCAGGAATTGCGTCACGCGCTCAGGGTTGATTGCCGAAGTGAGGACGATTGTCTTCGAGAGGACTCCGGCTTTTGAAAGCGCAGACAGCGCATCGGTCAAAGAAAGAGCCGCGATGTTTTCATCCACGAGAATCACATCCGCATCGGGCAGTTTCTTCAAATCCGTAGATTGCGTCAACTTAATCTTCGTTCCCTTCAACAATTCGCCGAAAAGTTTCGCCCAATCATCGTTATCGTCAATCAATAAAATGTTTTTGACCTCGCCCGCTTCCACCGCTTGATCGTTGGATTTGCCGCGCGGCATAAAAATGGCGACGGTTGTGCCTTTGCCTTCTTCGCTGACCAAAGCCGCGCGCCCCTGCGATTGCGAAACGACATGTAATGCGGCAGGCAAGCCCAGCCCATGATGGCTGACTCCGC
>JADLCG010000040.1 GCA_020847355.1 Anaerolineales bacterium
ACTTCACAGCCTTCACAATCGCCGCGATATGTTCAGGAGTATTTCCACAACAACCGCCAACAACTTTAGCGCCTAATTCAACATACTTCTTTGCAAAATTCCCCATGTCTTCTGGACCCATGTCATATACGCCTTGTTCGGTTTCAATATCCATGTGCGGAACTCCAGCATTCGGCTTCACCCATAATGGATAATTCGGGATAGTCGTTGCATATTCTTTAACAACTGCTTCCATATTATCAAGTGTCGTTCCACAATTAGCGCCGATGAGCGTCGCGCCCATTTCAGAATATTTCTTCATCACATCTTTGGGTTTGACTCCCATCATCGTGCGTGTGCCTCGGTCATAACTAAAGGATACAACGATGGGCAAATCCGTCACTGACCTTGCGCCTTCAAATGCGGCAGTCGTTTCTTCTACTGCAAACATCGTTTCAATTAATAACAAGTCCACGCCGCCATCCGCTAGCGCTTTGGCTTGTTCTGCAAATGTGGCTTTGACATCATCAAACTCCAACGGACCATACGGTTTGAGTATCGCGCCCACTGGACCCATTGAGCCAGCCACAAGCCCATTGTTTAATGAAGCGGCTTTGCGAGCAATCTCAGCCGCACGCATATTCACTTCGGGAGTCCGTTCTTGATATTTTGAATCTTTCATACGCATTCTAGTTCCGCCAAATGTGCAAGTCAAAATAATATCCGAACCTGCACTCGCAAAAGAAGATGCCAGTTTCAAAAGTGTATCGGGATCGTCAATGATCAAATCCTCTGGCGGCTTGCCGGGCTTGAGTCCCATCTTCTGTAAGTTTGACCCCGTTGCCCCATCCGCAACTAAAATTTCACCACTTTGTAATCTTTCAAGAAATTTATTCATCAAGTCTCCATTTTGAACCGCCAAGCACGCGAAGGTCGCCAAGAAAAAATCTTTTGATTTTCTTCGCGTTCTTAGCGTTCTTTGCGGTAAATAAATTATTTCATAAATTTTTTCGCCATCGGATCCACAACTCGATTCGGAATCAAATGGGCAATATGCGGAAACGGCTCACTCATATGTGGGAAACTCGTCGCCAACATAAATTGATTTTGAAATTCAGGGTCAGTCGGCAATTCAAATCGTTCAACATTCCGAGTCACCGCATCAATTTCATTTCGTTTTTCGATATTCAACAACGCAATGCGCGCGCCGTCACCCGCCGCATTCCCAACCGCATACACATTCTTCAAATCACAATCGGGGATCAAACCAATCAACATCGCTTTTTCTTTATCAATATAACTTCCAAACCCGCCCGCTAAAATCACTTTATCAGGGTCTTGCAAACCACTGCGCTTCAACAAAGTTCGTGATGCAGTAAACAACGCCGCTTTCGCCAACTGAATTTGACGAACATCTTGTTGAGTCATTGGGATGTCTCGCCCGATAGATGTTTCCTCCGCCCAAGCGATGACATACTCCCAGCCTTTTTCTCCCTGACGAACACGCTTCGTACTTAACTCTTTCTTGAACTTGCCGCGAGAATCTACGATCCCCGCTCGAAACAATTCCGCTACCGCGTCAATGATGGCGGAACCGCAAATCCCTTTCGCCTTGCCTGTATTCCAATCATCCTCACCAACAATTTTATATTTGGGTTCAAGAGTCTTTTCATCAATATGAACTCGTTCAATGGCGCCAGGCGCGGCACGCATTCCATATTCAACATGTGCGCCTTCGAGCGCTGGTCCCGTTGGCGTAGATGTGCAAACTAATCTTTTTCGATTTCCTAAAATTAATTCTGCATTTGTGCCTACGTCAATCAATAGCCAATTTTCATCTTGCTTATGTGGTTCTTCCGCCAAAATCATGGCGCTTGTATCCGCCCCGACAAATGAAGCAATGGTGGGTAGAATGTGAATATTGCCTGATGAATTAATCTGAATCCCCAACTCTCGTGCCTTCACGTCTACTGATTTATGAATCGTTGGCACAAACGGAGCCAGCCCCAAATCTTTTGGATGAAGATTCAACAACACATGGTGCATGGTTGAATTTCCAACCAACACCATTTCTAAAATTTCTTCTACTTTTATGTCGTTGCGAGGACGCACTTGTTCGCTCGCCCCAATCACCTCGGGGTCGCCCGAAGCAATCTCCGCCTCATCAGGGGATTGCTTCGCAACTTGCGCTCGCAATGACATGTTGGCAGTTTTCACCGCTTGCTTCAACAATTTATTTAACGTAGAAATAATTGCCTTGTGCAATTTCTCTAATCCGTCTGGATGTTCAATCGTGTATTGAATGCGAGACATGACATCTTCGCCATACACGATCTGCGGATTCATCTCGGATTCAGAGGCTAATACTTCGCCAGTTCGCAAATTACATAAATACAAAGCAACAGTTGTTGAGCCGATATCTACAGCCGCGCCGTAACTATCTTCTACATAACCTGCTTGCACTTCAATCACTTCTTTATCCTGCCAAACGGATATAGTTACATTCCATTTGGAATCTCGTAATGTTTTCGATAAACCACGCAAGCATTGATAATCAATATCCAATTCATACCAACGCGGAACTTTTGCATCCACACCACGAACAAGTTGCATGGATGTTTCGATTCCTTTTGCCAGTCTTTCCCAATCTGCAATCGGTCTTTCCAAATTGGGCGGAACCATGCTGACTAAATATTTTCTTACAGAAGGTTTAATTTCAATGGCTCGGTTGCTGGCGCTTTTGCGGACAATTTGTTTATTGCCGCGACTTTCTTCTGGCACGTTGATTAATATATCGCCGCGAATTTTGCACTGACAAGACAAACGCACCTGACCAACTTCCCAGCCTTTATCTTTTAATAACTTGGGTCTGCGAGCAAAGTATGCCGCTTCTTCTGCCGAAACAGGCGAGACATTTTCTCGTTTTGAGTCAATGTTATATTTTTCAAAGCGCCCCTCTTCAATCAAAATCATACATTTACCACAAGTGGCATTCTCAGCGCAAATGGATTCAATTTCCACGCCCAACTCTCGCGCCGCCGAACGGATGGACAGTCCTTCATCTACTTGTCCGCGTGAGCCAGAGGGTTGCAGGATGATGTTGTGTTTTTTCATAAATAGACAATGGACGGTGGACGATTGACCATGGTCTGCGGTCTATCGTCTGTGGTCTTAGGTGGATTCTTTTTCCCGTTTAGGAATCTCTATTTGGGCAAACTCAGTTTCGAGTTCAGAAAGAAGCGCGTCGGCAACTTCTTCGGGCGAACCGTCTCGTTCAATCCAAACGCCGCGTTTATATTCTTTTGCATAATCGCTTGTGGATATTGCGCCAATCGCCATCGCATAAGCGTCAATTTTGTTTTGAATTTTTTGCGAAAGCTGTTTCTTGACAGTTCGTCCATCGCCCTCAACTGTGAAAGATTGGGGGATGTGTTTCCAATACATGATGCGATATTTTGCCATCGGGAATCCCTTGAAAATTATATATAATTTTTGAGGGATTGTACGAGAGGAACGCTTGCGGGTCAAGGCAAAAAATCAGCTTCAATGCGCTTATGTGGAATAAAAATATCAAGCGGGTTGAACTTAGGGTTCAGGGTTTGACCTAGCTTGTATTTGTGATTGAGCATATACTCTGCAAACCTCATGCGCGTTATGTGGAAATTCTAATTTAATCGCTATAGAAGCGGAGAAAAAATGAGCAAAGATACTTTGAACTTGTCTGAAAAGCCCCACGTGTTAGCGGATTTGATCGCTACGCAATCCGGCGCGGTAGTGAGCCGCGTGTTGTTGAATAAGCCTACCGGCACGATTACGCTGTTTGCTTTTGACGAAGGCGAAGGGTTAAGCGAGCATACCTCGCCGTATAATGCCTTGGTGCAAATTTTGGAGGGCGAGGCGCACATCTTCATTAATTCGGTGGAGCATGTGGTTAGCGCGGGGAGCGTGATTATGTTGCCTGCCAATGCCCCGCACATGTTACAAGCGCAGGTCGCTTTTAAAATGCTGTTGACAATGATCCGCGAAAAGAAAGAAGCCTAATGCAAAAAGTCCCGCAGGCTTGAGCTTGTGGGACTTTTTTATTTAATCTGGCAGAATCCGCTTACCCGTTGACTCACATCCCATCCGCTAACTGGTTTCCGGCAAGCCACCCGGTTGTCCATGCGGATTGGAAATTGAACCCGCCGGTAATTCCGTCAATATCCAAAACTTCGCCGGCGAAAAATAAATTGTCAACGAGTTTGCTGTGCATGGTTTTGAAATCTACTTCGCTCAATTTCACGCCGCCGCAAGTGACAAACTCTTCTTTGAAGATTCCCTTGCCTTGAATATTAAACTCGCCGGCGGTTAATTCTTGAGCGAGTTTGCTTAATTCCGCTTTCGATAAATCTCCCCAGTTTTTCGTTTCGACAAATTCAGTTAGTTGTTTCCATAAGCGCGCGGGGATTTGTGAAAATGCGGAATGCGTTGATACTTTCTTGCGCGCATTTTCCTGCCAAGCTTTATTCCTCTGCAAAACTGCTAAGGCGGAATCAAATGTATAGTCGCCGAGCCAATTTACAGTTAAGGGCGAAGCGTATTTTTTATCAAATAATATGCGCGCGCCCCAAGCTGAGCATCTCAATACAGCCGGTCCGCTCAAGCCCCAATGGGTGATCAATACTGCCCCTTGCGTCGTGATTGAATCCATTTTCAGTTGTACGTTTTCAACGGCTATGCCCGCCAGTCCGTCAATTCTTTGATCTTTGATGTTGAAGGTAAAAAGAGAAGGTACAGGCTCAATGATCGAATGTCCCAGCGCTTTGGCGAACGCTCTTGTTTTTGAATCGCTTCCGGTGGCGAGCAATAATTTTTTGGCTTGCAGATGAAAATTATTGCCTGCGTTTCGCGCTTCAAGACGAAATCCATTTTTATTTTTTTCTACGTTTACCAGCGTTACGCCGGTTTGAATTTTTACGCCGGCATGTTTAGCGGATTCGCGCAAACAATTGACGATCGTATTGGCGTCGTCGGTGACGGGAAAAACTCGGCGGTCTGCTTCGGTTTTGAGTTTTACGCCGCGCGCTTCAAACCATTGGATGGTATCTTTGGGTTGAAAGCGCGTGAATGCGCCGCGCAATTCATTGCCGCCGCGCGGATAATAGTTAATTAATTGAGCAGGCTCAAAACAAGCATGGGTGACGTTACAGCGCCCGCCGCCGGAAATTAAAACTTTTCCGAGCGGCTGGCTGGCTTTTTCAATAATTAGTATCTTCGATCTTGGATTTAATTCGGCGCAACGGATCGCGGCGAAAAAACCGGCGGGTCCGCCGCCTGCAATGACGACATCCCATGAAGAAGCTGATGACATTAATCGAACAGCATCAAAGCTGGGTCTTCGATCATTTGTTTGACATGCACGAGGAATTGAACGGCTTCGCTTCCATCCACAATCCGATGATCGTAACTGAGCGCGAGATACATCATTTTACGAATCACAACTTGACCGTTGAGCGCGATCGGGCGTTCTTCGATTTTGTGCAAGCCCAAAATGCCGACTTGCGGCGGATTCAAAATGGGCGTGCTGAGCAGTGAGCCAAAGATACCGCCGTTGGTAATTGTAAAACTGCCGCCGCGTAAATCTTCAATCGAAAGTTTGCCTTCGTTCGCTTTGGTCACAAAAACTTTGATCTCGCGTTCAATATCCGCATAGCTTAATTGATCGGCATTGCGGATGACCGGCACAACCAAGCCTTCTTCTGCGCCAACCGCCATACCGATATCGTAATAATTTTTCAGCACAATCTCGTCGCCTTGAATCTCGCCGTTCAAACGCGGAAAGGCTTTCAATGCGCTGATGCTCGCTTTGACAAAGAAAGACATCAAGCCTAATTTGATGCCATACTTGGCTTGAAATTCGTCATTGCGGCGTTTGCGTAATTCCATCACTGCGCCCATATCCACTTCGTTAAAAGTGGTCAGCATGGCGGTGGTTTGTTGCGCTTCCAACAAGCGCTTGGCGATGGTTTGCCGTCTGCGCGACATACGCACGCGCTCTTCTGAACGTTCGCCAATTGCGCGGGATACTGCTTTGACAGGTTGCGCTTCAGACTTAACCGAAGCCGGCTTTGCCGCGCTTTGAGATTGTTCACGCCCTTGCAGATACTGTTGCACATCCGTCTTCGTGACGCGCCCTTCAACGCCGGTGCCGGAAAGTTGCGCCACATCCACATTCTGTTCGCGCGCCATCCGCGAAGCGACTGGCGTGGCTTGCGGAACTTCGCGCGGCGCTTTGTTATTTTCTTTTTGTTCAACGGCTTTTTCAACTTGCGGCGCGGAAGCGCCTTCTGCAGTTTCGTCAATTTCAGCTAGCACGTCGCCAACTTTCACATCTTTGCCTTCGGCAACCGCCACGCGGGAAAGCACGCCTGAACTTTTCGCGCCAACTTCCAAATTGATTTTATCGGTCTCTAATTCAACGAGGATGTCTCCCACGTTCACGGCTTCGCCTTCTTTTTTCAGCCAACGCGAAACAGTCGCCTCGATCACAGATTCGCCCATCTCAGGGACTAAGACTTGTACGGTCATGTTTATCCTCTCTCTTTTACTACGCTGGGTAGGTGCGTTTGTTCTTTGAATTTAAAAGCCTGTTCGACCAAAGCTTGTTGATTGATGCGATATAAAGTGGACGAGCCTTCGGACGGGCTGGAACTTTCCGGCCTGCCGACATAATAAAGGGAAAGCGTCTCGCCGCTCAGTTGACGGAAGAGCGGGCGGAGATAATCCCACGCGCCCATATTGCGCGGTTCTTCCTGCGCCCAAACTAAATTTTTGAGGTTGGGATATTTTGCGAGCAAGGCTTCCAGCGTTTTGCGCGGAAAGGGATAAAGTTGTTCCAGCCGCGCAATCGCGGCGGTGGGCGTAGCTTTACGCAGTTCGTTGCCCACCAGATCGGCGTAAATGCGTCCGCTACACAGAATCAGCGTTTCGACTTTCTTTTTGTTGATCTTTGAGTCTGTGTCGTCTATGACGGATTGCCATGCGCCGTTGATAAATTCATCTGGCGTTGAAGCCGCCAATGGATGGCGCAACATGCCTTTCGGCGTAAAGACGATCAAAGGCAGGGGATCGGTTTTTAATAACAAAGCCTGACGGCGCAGTAAATGGAAATATTGCGCGGCGGTGGATGGATACGCAATGCGGACGTTGGTCTCAGCCGCTAATCCGAGGAAGCGCTCAATGCGCGCGCTGGAGTGATCGGGTCCTTGCCCTTCGTTGCCATGCGGCAGGAGGAAAACCAGCGAAGGCGTCAGACCCCACTTCGCCCGTCCGGAAAGGATGAACTCGTCAATGATCGCCTGCGCGTTGTTGATGAAATCGCCGTATTGCGCTTCCCAAATCACTAGGCGCTCCGGCGCTTGCACGTTATATCCAAATTCAAAACCGATCACGCTCATCTCGCTCAACGGGCTGTTGATGATTTCAAACGCGGCTTTGGCTTGCGGAATGTGTTGCAAAGCGGAATAACCTTGATTGGTTTCGCTATCGTAAAAGACGGCATGGCGTTGGCTGAATGTGCCGCGCGCCGCGTCCTGCCCGGTCAGGCGGATGGGAATGCCATCGTTCAAGATGGAGGCGAACGCCAACTCTTCGG
The DNA here is from genome assembly GCA_020847355.1 of Anaerolineales bacterium. Taxonomy (GTDB): domain Bacteria; phylum Chloroflexota; class Anaerolineae; order Anaerolineales; family Villigracilaceae; genus Villigracilis. The sequence continues at coordinate 7,613 of JADLCG010000040.1, forward strand.
CGGTTGCCCATTCGATATTTCCATCCAGTAATTTTTTGCGTTTTTCTACCGCTTTCTCCAGTTTGGAGTTTGGCTTGAAGCCTTCGGGAAATTTTAGCAAGGCTTGATTGAGATCGCTCAGCGTTTGCTTGGAAATCGCAGTCTTAACCTTTTGCGCGGCGCCTTGCGGCGGCGGTTGCGGGATTGGCTCTTTGAGCGCGCCTTTTGCGTCTAATTGATCGTTCACGTCTTGCAGTTGTTTGAGATAATTTTGGAGTAATGCCTCGGCTTGTCCAGTTTGCAAGCGTTGATTGGCTTCCAGCTTAGCGCTCCACAATTGCCTGAGCGTGGGATGTGCGTCTATCTTTTTATACATGATCGGCTGGGTAAAGCGCGGCTCGTCGCCTTCGTTGTGTCCATAGCGCCGATAGCCGATCAAATTAATCACGAAATCCTTTTGGAATTTTTGACGATAGGCAAAGGCAGTTTGAAGCGCTTCAAAGCACGCGCTCGGGTCGTCGGCGTTGACGTGGATAACGGGGATTTCATAGCCTTTGGCTAAATCGCTGGCGTGTAAACTACTGCGCGATTCGTTTGGGCTGGTGGTGAAGCCCACCTGATTGTTGGCGACGATGTGAATTGTGCCGCTGGTGGTATAGCCGGGCAAACGTGAGAAGTTTAAAACCTCCGCCACAATGCCCTGACCTGAAAAAGCCGCGTCGCCATGAATCAGAATCGGCAGGGAAGCATTTGCGGAATATTCCGGCGCGCCAGCCTGATTGACGCTGGTGTTTAATGCTCTGGCAATGCCCTGAAGCACGGGATCAATTTGTTCGAGATGGCTGGGGTTGGCGGGCATTCGCACGGTCAGGTTGATGCCTGCCTCCGATTGCGGCGCGCGCGAAGCTCCCATGTGATATTTTACGTCGCCCGTCCAGCCGAGTTCGCTCCAAGTGGTGGCGCGTTGCGGGTCTTTGAATTCCGCCATGATCTCGGCATACGGCTTGTGCAAAATATGCGCGAGGATGTTCAACCTGCCGCGATGCCCCATCCCGATCACGACATTTTCAATTTGCGCTTGCGCGGCGGCTTGAATGACTTCGTCCAACATGGGGATGAGCATATCCAAGCCTTCGATGGAGAAGCGCGTTTTGCCCGGGTAAACGCGATGTAGAAATTTCTCAAAGGCTTCGACTTCAGTCAAGCGTTCCAGCAGTTTATTTTCGTCAAACTTGTATTGCGGCTGGCGATAGTTGCCCGCTTCGGCGGTTTGATACAGCCAGGCTCTTTCTTCGGGCAGGCGGATGTGATCGTAATCATAGCCGATAGTCCCGCTGTAAATGGAGCGTAAAGTTTCGATGGCTTGATAGGCGTTCTGATTCGTATAAGCGGCGGGCAGTTCGATAATATCCGCCGGTAATTTGCGTAAATCCGCTTCGCGTAAATTGTAGAAATCCAAACTGAGGATGGGGTCGTTGGCGATTTCGCCCAGCGGATCTAACTTGGCGGCGAGATAGCCATATTCGCGGATGGCTTGGGCGAGCGTGGCAATCCGAATGAGGGTATTTAATTCAGGTAGCGATTGAGATTGAGGCGCGGATTGCGTTTCGCTGGTCGGCTTCCAATTCTGGAAAAGCTGGCGCGCTTCTTCATCCACGGAATGCGGGTCGTTTTGGTAGCGGTCGTATAGCTCTAAAATATAGCCGAGGTTTGGACCATAAAATTCATGCTCGAATGACATTTACCTATTCTTCCTTACTTGAGTTGTGGAAATTTTTGTTTCTGCGCTGAATTATAACCTGCCCCTTGAATTGCGCGAAGTTGCGCA